>JBDKJZ010000481.1:0-4551 GCA_039796375.1 Pseudomonadota bacterium | reverse complement strand
ACTCCCGCGTCCGAGACTCCATTCGGGGTGGGGCGCGGTCGCTTCACGCCAGGCCCTCTCGAGGTGGGTGGAGTTGACGCGTAGGGTTCGGTGCCGATTCGCTCACTGTCCGGATCGACGCATTCACCTTCCACGCAGCTTTCGCCACTTTGACAGTCCCGACTGTAGACGCACAGGTCAGAGCTCTCCGGGCCCCCCTCTTCTTCGCCTGTACGGCCGCAAGAGAGCGTACACAGGAGGACGCTGACGATCACCCAAGAATTCGAAAGACGATACCTATTAGTCATGTCCAAAGGACGGCGGGGCGACTCGGATCCGGCCACGCCAGGCAAAGAAAGGTTGATGTTCGCGAATCGACCTCCCAAGAACCTAGGGTGGCCGGATTTGGGGCCGTCGGACGTAGCGTTCGCACGCGGTGTCACCGTTAACCTCCGCTCCTGCCCAAGTGCGTCGCAAGAGCCGCCTCGAGACGCTCATCGGGGCTTACTGCTCGGGCTTGGCGGACTGAATGAGCGAAAATAGTTGTTGGTTCAGTACCGCGACTGTTTCTACTGGCTCGGATTGAGCGACGATACTCCGCAGCTCACGGAAGTAGGCGCGCTGGAGCTCCTCGATGCGCAGTAGGTCTCGCTTGGAGACGCCGAACGGGTTGTAAGAGAACACGCCTGGCGACCCGGCTTCATAGCGCTCGTTGCCGAACTGAAATCACCAGGCTTCCAGCTTGCGCGCAACGGCAGGATTCTTGCACGTGTCGATGAGTGGCGCCACGTCCGACGATTTGGCCGCGTTCCTGTCGCCGTTTCTAAACTTCATTCGCGACGTCCTCGCCCAGGCCGGGCAGTTCGTCGGCGGGGAGTAAGAACTAGATTAGGTGGGGTAGCTGGTGCACGCTTTAGCCAGCTACCCCACCACCAGTGGTCCTCCTGACACGATACTCAGCGCCCGCGCCGTCGATGGGGTTCCTACGGCCTCGTTGGTCTCAGTCTTGGTTGGTCTTGGCGTTCCTCCGTGCCCTCGTCGTCACCAGCGCGGACATCGACCGCCACCTCACCTGGCTGAGCGAGCCGACCGAGTCCCCCCAATGCTTTCTCCGCCACTGCTGCGGATGACGGAGTGCAGTTCAGCGATGCCGCGCTAGCAGCGCATGCGGCGGCGGTGTTTCTGAACAGGAAAGGTGATGTGCTCTGCCGTCGCGACGCCCGGCTGCTACCGACCTCTACCTGCACTACGGTAGCTGCTGGACGTTTGTTTTCTCGCCGATCGGGTCGGATGAAAGGGTCAACGATCTGTTCAGACGGAAGATCCACTCGCGGAAGTAGGCCCTCGGTCCGCAGCCCCAGCCATCCCGCTGCTCGTAAAAGGCGCGAGCGCGAAACTCGGCGAACATACCATTCTGCCATCGAAATGAGCAGTCAGTCCAACTAACTGCCCAGCGTTGCTCGCCAGCAACGAAGCCCAGAGAGGCGTCGAATTGGGGACTTTTCCTCCGGCGCGGGGAGGCATCCCTGGTCGAAAAATGGAGTGCGAGGTCGCTCAGATCTCCGCCGATGCGGACTCTCATGAAGTTCCATTCGATCCAGCGAATGCCCGGAAAGTTGCGGCCACCCAACCGCAAAGTCCAGAATCCCTCTCCAGCAATGACTCGGCCGTTCACGATGAGGTACTCTTGCATCGGAGTGGTACCCGACTGTTTGGCGCAACACGTCTGGCCAAGCTGCCAACCTGGCGAAAAGACTACTCAGCCACGGGGAACAGAAATGCGAGCTCCCATCACCTGGCGCGCGCCTCGACGGTTCGGGAGTCGAACTCCGAAACAAACAGATCGCTATGTTAAAAGCGCCTATCCTCGGCCAGAGTCCTGGGCTCGTCAGTGAGTTAGCAGAATTGCCCAACTGCGAATGTCCAAGTGGTCAAATTTCCGCAGATTTTGAAGCGCTGGGCCACTCAACATTCGTAGCAGGGAAATTCTGCAAACTATTGGGTCAGCGCCGGGGAGGAGGCGCGTCTACTCAGCCAGTGCTCCGGCAGCCTGACGGCGGCTAAGGTCGCGGTCCCGCAGAGGCACCTGGCGACTCTGCCAACGGGGAGGCGTACCAATCGATTCTTCGGGTGAGGAACATCAGGACGCCCAGCGCGGAGAATAGTTCGAGCGAACCCACCAGCAACGCGAAGTCCTCGTTGCCAAGCAATACGTACATTCCGCCGTAAAGGCTCGCGATCGCCGAACCAATGACCGCTGCCCGGCGCCTCTCCTTCAATACCGCGACGCAGTACCCAGAGATGAGCAGCGTGATCATCCCGCTAGCGCAAGTGTAGGCTAGCGCGAAACCGATGTGCTCGGATAGTGCCAGTTCGAGCAAGAAGAACAGGCACATGCCCGCGCCAATCAGCAGGTACTGGAGCGAGTGGATGCGCTGCTTGCCCAGAACTTCAAAAAGCCACAGCGAGCCGAAGGTCAGGAGTAGGAACAGTATCGAGTATTTCGCGCTCCGCTCAGCCATTCGGTACGGATCCACAGAGGGCTCTAAGCTCAATCCGAACAACAAAGTCTGCGCCTTCGACAGGTTAGGATTGCTCTCAAGCGCGGCCGATGCGGAGTTCCAGGCCGTAGGATAGTCTCGTGCCAGGTGGGGAATCGAGTACTCCGCCGTAAAGCCCCCTGCGGTCACTTGTCTGGCGGTCGGAAGCCACGAGCCCTGGAAACTGGGGTGGGGCCAGTCGGCGCTAAGCGTGGCGCGGGTGTTGGCTCCGACCGGTGCGAAGTAGATCCCCTCGGCACCACGGACTCTGAGAGAAAATGAGAAATTCGAGGCGCTCTGCGCATGGGCCCCAATCGGGGCTGAGATACCCGAAAGGTTGGATGAAGTGCCTGGTCCAAACGTCAGAACGTAGCTAGACCACGCGAGCGCGGAGGCCTCGGCGATCCCCTTGGTGTCCGAAACGTAGAGATTCAGCTTCGCCCGCTCCCACAGGACCTTAGTGGGTGTCTCACCGAGTCGCCCAAAGTCCGGCGCCCCGAAGTTTCCGGTCAGCTTCAGCTGAGAGGTGTGAAGGGGGACCTCGAAAATCCCGCGGTAGCGCAGCTCGCTATCGACATCGGCCGTGAGCTGCAGCTCATCCGGCAGAAAGAAAGCGTAAGCAACCTCGGTGGTGGTCTTCTGTTTTCCATCGACCTCGGCGAAGCGCTCTACTTCGTAGGGCACCTCAAGGACTGGACCCACGAGCTTCTGCTCTTGACCCCACTTGGAGGCTACCTCCAGCAGCGCTTCGGCCTTACGATTCTGGCGTTCGTTCACCACCTCGCGGATCATGAGCAGCGGAATTTGAAGCAGCAGCACTAACACCCCGAGCCACAAACAACGGGCCAAAGGGGATCGATTGATTCGCCGAAAAATGCTTAACGGGGGCTCCGGCGCAGGGGAGGTACGGTTTGGGTCCACGGACTCGGAACGCGCTTTCCACAGCGACTATTCCCCGTCGGATACTTGGCTTTGATGTTTTCGACGAAGCCCGCGAGACCCCATGTCCCAGTCTGCCCGATTCGCGTACCGGTAACCCAGTGGTACGCGACGATGCGATCAGGCGGGATGTTGTTGCCGCGCTGGCACGAAGAATTCGCATAACGCGTACGCTCGCACAACGGGCGCAGTACGTCTGGTGCGCTGTTAACCGCGCGCAGCTCGTCGTGCGGCTGGACAGGCGGCGCGGGGTCGGCTGGAACCACACCATCGGGCCCTACGGCATCAACCCGTGGTCGCTTCGGCGGCGAATGCAACAGCCCGCCGCCGGAGCACGTGCATAGGAGGGGCCCACAGGCGGCAACGCAAACGTGTCTCTTGCCTTCCGCAGCGGCAGAACACCGCGCGCGTTCACCGTTGGGCTCAGCCCGTCGGCTTGATGCTGCTGCTTGAGCCCTCAAGCCTAGAAAGCGGCCGTGAGCTGTTCGAACCAGAAGAACTCCGGGTCACCGGTTTCAGGGAAAGTGTATCCGACCTCGCTCTTCAGGCGTAACGTACGTGTCGAAGCCTGAGTAGGAAATGGATAGAGCGCGAGCCCGAAAAGACCACGGTGCGTGTGCTCCGTCATCCGTAGAAAGTCGTACTGTATATACGGCTCCAGAGCGGGCAGCGGGCGCGCGGCCAAGAGCGCGTACCCCCCGTACTTTTTGAGCTTGCCACCGGTCACTTCCTGCGACGCTAACGCGGCCTCAACTCGAGCCGTGACGTAGCGGCTCCGAAAAGAGCTATCCACGTCGAAGATGTTTAGTCGCCGCGGGAGATCGATCGTGTATCGCCCGGTGTATCCAGAGACGCCGAAGTCGAACCCGCTAGCTTCCAGACCAATTCGGCCTCCGAGCGCCTTGTCGCCGCTGTGTCGATCGCGGGCGTTGAAGCGCATGTCCCGCAGGCTACCCCCCTCAGCAACGACACCGTCTGCTGGGGTCTCGTCGGGCTGCTCCAGACCGTTGGACACGAACGCGGCGTAGGTGAGAGCGAAGTTATCTGCTAGCTCACCGCGTCCGCGGAGCTGCAAGCCCACTTCCGACCAAAG
>JBDKJZ010000480.1:0-4569 GCA_039796375.1 Pseudomonadota bacterium | reverse complement strand
GCCATTCTTGGAACGACTCGCCCGAATGGGGCTACCTTGGCAGGTCAAAGAACTGTGAGCGACCAGTCGGCGCAGAGCCCCCCTTGGCGACGCTGGTTGAGCGCACCACTAGAGGCCCAGATCTCGACCCTCGAGACGCCGGCGTTCGTGGTGGACCTTCCGCACCTGCGAAGGAACTGCGAGCTCCTCGCGCAAGTCCAGGAGCGAAGCGGCGCAAAGATTCTCTTAGCGCTCAAGGGGTTTGCGACATGGTCGTGTTTCGATGTCGTTCGGGAGTACCTAGTGGGCATCGCGGCGAGCGGCCCCATAGAAGCCCAGCTGGGTGCTGAAAAGTTTCGACGGGAGGTACATGTGTACGCTCCGGCGTACACCTCCAGCGACCTAGCTGTCTGTTTGCCTATTTCGAACCATATCGTGTTCAACTCGCCCAGCGAGTGGCACCGCCATCGGGCGCAGTGCGAGGAGTTCAGACGCGGCGACGTGTCGAGTCAGGTGGCCTTCGGGATCCGCGTCAACCCAGAGCACTCGGAGGTCGCTGTCCCCCTCTACGACCCGTGCCGACCTGGGTCTCGATTGGGAGCGACGCGGGCGCAGCTGGCCGAGGCTGACTTGGAAGGGATCACCGGGCTTCACTTCCACACGCTGTGCGAACTGGGCGCGGATGCGCTTGAACGGACCTTGGGTGCGGTGGAAGCCAAGTTCGGCGACCTCTTGCGAAAGGTGAGTTGGGTGAACTTTGGCGGAGGGCACCACATCACCCGAGAAGGGTACGATATCGACCTCCTGGTTCGGCTGATTCGCGACTTTCAAGCCAAGTACGACCTTCAGGTCTACCTGGAGCCTGGCGAAGCTATTGCGCTGGATGCTGGGGTTCTCGTAGCGTCAGTTCTTGACGTCACTGAGAACGCTGGCGCTGGCGCTATTCTGGATGTCTCCGCGACCGCGCACATGCCGGACGTCCTTGAGATGCCCTACCGGCCTCAGATTTTGGGCCCAAGTGCTGACCCGAGTGGTCAATCGAGCCCGTTCACGCTGGCGGGTGAGCCCGGGAGCCTTGAGGTTGATTGTCGTCTTGGGGGCCCAACCTGCCTCGCGGGTGACATGATTGGCACCTATTCGTTTGCTCGTCCGCTGGTCCCCGGAGATCGCCTGGTCTTCCGAGATATGGCGATCTACACGATCGTGAAGACCACCATGTTCAACGGTGTTCAGCACCCGGCCATCGCAGTCTGTGACACCGACGGCGCTGTCACGGTCGTGCGCCGGTTTGGATACGAGGATTACCGAGACCGCCTTTCTTAAGGGCCTCTCGTGGGGACTCCGCGTTCTAGTGAGCGGCGTGTCCCCATTTTCCGCCCTAGAGCAAACCGTTTCGATGTGGCCGGATGTGGGTGCGTCTGAGCGAGTGGGCGTAGGGCGTTCGGTGGCGGGGGAAGCTGCCCGCTTTTGCCCTTGGGTTCGGAAGGGACGCGAGTAGAGTGCCGTAGGTAGGTTCGTCCGCAGGGGCTCTCATGGATCTGACGTCGGCAGAGGCAAAATCTCAGCGCTTTGAGCTGCTGCATCGTATCGGCGTGTCGCTGGCCAAAGAGCACGACCGGAATCGGCTCGTCGAAACTATCCTGCTTGAGTCGAAGCGGCTTTGCAACGCAGATGGGGGGACTCTTTACGTTGTAGAGCAGGACGCGCTGCAGTTCGCGATGATTCACAACGATTCGTTGGGTGTCGCGCAAGGAGGGACGACAGGGAACCCTATTGGCCTGGTTCCGATCCCGCTGCGGGATAATCGGGGCGTTCCAAACCTAAAGAACATCGCCACCCGTGCATTCCACGAGAAGCAGACTATCCACGTTCCAGACTCGTACAACGCTCCCTCATTTGACATGAGCGGCGCCAGGGCGTTCGACGCGGAGCGAAACTATCGCACGGTCTCGGTCTTGGCCATTCCGCTTCTCAGCAGCAAACAAGCGGTGCTCGCCGTCTTGCAGTTGATCAACGCGCGTGACCCCGATACCGGGGAGAGCGTCCCATTTCATCCTGAGCTGATCAGGACCGTCAACGCACTCGGCGCCCAGGCAGGCATCGAGCTGGACAACCAGGACCTGATCGAAGGCCAGCGAAACCTCCTGGAGTCGTTCATCAAGCTGATCGCTGAAGCCATCGACGCGAAGAGTCCGTATACCGGGGGCCACTGCGAGCGAGTGCCAGTGCTCGCCGAGATGATCGTCAGAAACCTCTGTGAGACCAAGCAGGGGCCGTTCAGCGAGTTTCAACTGGACGATGATGAGTGGCGTGAGCTGCGGGTCGGAGCGTGGCTGCACGACTGCGGCAAGGTCACGACCCCGATCCACATCATGGATAAGGCGACCAAGCTTGAGGCCGTCTTCGATCGTCTTGAATGGGTCAAGGCGCGCTACGATGTGCTGCGCGCCCAAGCTCAAGCTGACTATTGGAAAGCGGTCGCCGACGGCGCAGACCCCGCGCATGCCGCGGCCCCTAGAGAGGCGTTGCTGTCCGAGTACGATGAGGAAGTCTCGTTTCTGACGCGGGTGAATATTGGGGGAGAGTTCCTGGAGCAGGCGGATCACCAGCGCATCGCACGAATCGCTCAGCGGCGCGTGAACGCCGGAGGCGAGGTGGTCCCGCTGCTAGACGCTGACATGGTTAAGAACCTGCAGGTCTCCCGTGGAACGCTGACCCAGCAGGAGCGCGTGATCATCAACGGTCACATGGTGCAGACGATCCGGATGCTTGAGAAGCTGCCCTTTCCAGATGGCCTGAAGCGCGTGCCCGAATATGCGGGCGGGCACCATGAGCGAATGGACGGAAAAGGATACCCCAAAGGGCTGTACGCGGGCGACATGTCTATTCCTGCTCGGGCATTGGCGATCGCGGATGTGTTCGAAGCGCTCACGGCTTCGGACCGCCCCTACAAGAAGGGCAAGACCCTAAGCGAGTCGTTCGCCATCATGGCGAAGATGAAAGAGGGGAATCACCTCGACCCGGACTTGCTTGATCAATTCGTGAGATCTCGGGTCTATCTGGATTTCGCCCGCCAATTCCTGAGCCCAGAGCAAGTAGATGAAGTCGACGTCCAGAAGGTACTCGAGGCGAAACCGCTTCCGTTCGAGCTGCCAAACCAAGCGGCTCGCGACGAGCGTTGGCGCAGCTTCTTGCCCGAGTATCTCGAGCAGTTTCCGGAGGGCTAAAGTTTTCTGCAATGAAGCAGGGTGTTGAAATCTGTTTCAGTCTGCAGCAGGTTCGTATGGGCAACCCGATGAAAGTTCGCGGCAGGCGCTGCTAGGGTTCGTGCTAAGTGCTGGTCCAATGCAGAACTTTACACCAGGATCCGCGCTTCTCGGCGGAGCGCTCATAGGACTCGCCGCAACGCTGCTGTGGTTGTTTAGCGGTCGAGTTGCCGGCATCAGTGGGATCTTCGCTGGGATTTTCACGCCGTCGTCTTCAGAGTTTTCTTGGCGCGGCATGTTCGTGCTCGGACTCTTGGGTGGCGGAGGGCTTTATGCGCTACTTGTACCAGGAGGCTTGGAGTTCGGTTTAGAGCGGTCTGCTCCGGCGATTGTCATCAGCGGATTGCTGGTGGGGTTTGGGGCAAGGCTGGGTAGCGGCTGTACCAGCGGGCACGGCGTCTGCGGAGTCAGCGCTCTTCGCAAACGTTCTATCCTTAGCGTTCTGACTTTCATGGCTGCTGGAGCGGTCGTCGTTTTTCTGGTGAATCGCTTGGGGGGGACACTGTGAAAGAATCCACTTCATTCAAGGAGCTAGCAGCCGCCCTAGCAACGGGTGTGTTGTTCGGCGTGGGGCTTTCCGTTAGCGGCATGACTCAACCCAGTAAAGTGGTTGGTTTTCTCGACTTTTTCGGTGATTGGGATCCTTCGCTAGGCCTGGTGATGGCTGCAGCTGTCGCTGTGCACGCCGTAGGACGGCGGGTCGCCAGCGGAAGAGCCGCCCCGATCCTCGGAGGACACTTTCGTCTGCCCGACCGAGAGGGGATAGACGGGCGCTTGCTGATTGGGTCAGTGATTTTTGGTGCGGGTTGGGGGCTCGGGGGAATTTGCCCGGGTCCTGCGCTCACCGCACTTCCCGGCGCGCAGTGGCAGATGTGGCTCTTCGTACTCGCGATGACCGCAGGCGTGCTCGCCTTTCAGCTGTTCGATTTCCTGACTCGACGCCAGCGCGCGAGCGCCGCAGCGCTCGCTGAAAAGGTGAAATAGTTCAGGAGCTCTCTGGAGCCGGCGGCGACGCGCCCCGGTCGACCTCGCCGGCGTCGCTCACTCAGCGGACGTCACCGGAGCGCCGGAAACTCAGCCGCGCATTGTCACGAACTCTTCTGCCGCGGTTGGGTGAATGGCGATCGTGTCGTCGAAGGTCGACTTAGTCGCCCCCGCGCGGATCGCTACCGCGAATCCTTGGAGCATCTCGTCGGCACCCATTCCGATGACGTGGCAACCGACCACGCGTTGTTCCGTGCCTACTGTGACCAGTTTCATACAGGAGGCCGGACGCCTACCCGTAACTCCGTAGTACAGGTTCGTGTAGCGGGTCGAGAACACC
>JBDKJZ010000479.1:0-4576 GCA_039796375.1 Pseudomonadota bacterium | reverse complement strand
CCTTGACGCCATCGAACTACTGCGACCGGCGATCGCGAAGATCCCGAACGTCATGGCTACGCCCGCGCCCGACATTGAGATCCTCGAGTTCACGCCTGAAGGTCCAAAGCTCTGTGTTCGCCCGTACTGCCACACCAAGAACTACTGGCAGGTGTACTTTGAAACGAACAAGGCGATCGTCGAGACCTTCGGCGGCGCTGGGTATCCCGTCCCGATGACGCCAGTGGCGCACAAGACGGTTGTTTAAGCTTTAGTTCCGGCACGTGGACTCGAACCACGATTCAGGGATTCAAAGTCCCTTGTCCTGCCATTGGACGATACCGGAAAATCGGGAGGCGCAGCCTAACAGAACGAGCCGCCAAACACAGCCCCCTGGTGCCGACTCGGTTGATGCTGTTGGCGGGTGTCAGCTCCGAGGGGGCCTGCCGTCCGTTCGCGCCTCCGCCTGCGTGCCCCCGCGCGCTCGGGGAGCCGCTCGGCGCCAACTGGAAAATTCGCCCAAATCGGGCCCCAGTTGCTTAGGTGCTCCCGGAGCCCTGGCAGAGCGCCTGAGCTTCGTGTTAATATGGCACTATGGTCGTCAAGAGGAGGAGCTCGGAGCACACAGACGACGAGATCGTCCGTGGCATCCGCGACGACCAAGCGTGGGCCTCAAAAGTCCTTTATGAACGAACATTTGCTGTGGTGCTCGCAGCCTTGACTCGGGCGCTCGGCGAGCGTCCCGGGGATCAGGATGACCTCCTTCAGCTCGCCTATGAGCGCCTGATTCGCAGCCTCAAGCGAGGCCATTTCGAGGGACGCGCCGCGCTGACTTCGTGGGCGAACATCATCGCAAGTCGGGTCGCGATCGACGCGATTCGTGCGCGGATCCGAGATAGAAAAGTCCACTGGTGGCTCGAGCCGAACGCCCCGGAGCTAGTGGACTTCCCCTCTCCGGAGAAGCTCGAGAGTCGGCTGGAAGGCCGTGCCGACATGATGCGCGTCCTCCTAGCGCTGAAGTGGCTCAGGCCTGAACACGCGCGGGCCGTAGAGCTGCACGACTTCGCAGGTTTGGACCTGAACGAAGTGGCGCAGCTGATGGGGGTCACCGTCGCTGCGGCGCAGTCCCGGCTCGTTCGCGGACGAAAAGAGCTCAGCCGGGTCATGAAGTTTCGAACCGTTCGCTCGCCCGATTAGTTAAGACTAATTACTAAGTGCTTTCTTGAATTCTTGGGGTTGTCCGGAGGTCAAACCGCTGGAGGTCATGACGTGAGTAGCGTCGCCTGGTAGGGTCCGCCCCCCTCTGAAGGAAACACTGATGAACAAAACGCTCTTTGTAATGATCCCCGCCGCTGCCTTCGGGGCGCTCGTCGCGCTCGCTTCTGCACCTCAAGGCGCCATCGCTTCCGGGGCTGACTCAGGGGTGCGAGTCGTGGATCTCGACGCAGTCATCCAGAAGTCGGGAAAAGCCCAGACGGTCATGGCGGGGTTTCGAAGCTTTCAGGACAAGAAGCGCGGTGAGCTCAAGCAGAAGGAGCAAGAGGTCGCGTCTCTGCAAAAGACCCTCGACCGCAACTCTCCTCCCGAGAAGCTCAATGACTACGGGCGCAAAGTGCAGGAAATCCAGGTGATGGCCCAAAAGGCTGAGCTGGAGAGCCAGCAAGAGTTCATGAAGACGCGAGAAAAGCTTCTCAGCGCTCTTCGCCCGACCTTTGAAAAATACGCCAAGGAAAAAGGCGTGGGTATCTTGCTCGACAAGACCACCGGAGGGGTCGTCTATTCAGCCAGCGCGCTGGACGTGACCGCGGATCTCAAGGCGCTCGCGCCGTAAGACCTCACCGCACCCGTCTCCCACTGGTGCGACCCAGTGTCACTCAGCGGGCGGAGCGCTCGGTCTGAACGGCAACATCCCCACGTCCAAGTTGTCGGTCACGCGGTTCTTGGTGAGCACATGCTCCGGTGGCGTTCGGATGCCGCTCACGAGCCCGACCCAGCTCAGCATCCGCAGGATGTAATAAGAGATGTCGATTTCCCACCAGTAGAAGCCCTGGTTCGTAGACGACTGATAATAGTGGTGGTTGTTGTGCCAGCCTTCGCCGAGCGTGATCAGCGCCAAAATCAGCGAGTTTCGGCTGGTGTCGGTCGTTACGAAGCGCCGCCTGCCCCACACGTGGCACAACGAGTTGATCGTGAAGGTGCCGTGGTAAAGCAACACAGTCGAGAGAAAGAAGCCGCAAAACAGCGCGCTAGCGCCGCCTAGCCAGAACACGATGGCCCCCAGCGCTATTGGAGGCACCAGGTGATAGTTGTTCAACCAGACGAGCTCAGGGAACTTGGCGAAGTCTTTCATTCGCACCAGGTCCGTGTCGTCGGCACCGTGATCCACAATCCAGCCGATATGGGACCAAAGCAGCCCGTGCTTCGGAGAATGCACGTCCTCGGGGAGGTCGGAGTACTTATGGTGGTGCCGGTGGTTCCCCGCCCACCAAAGTGGTCCTTTTTGGGCTGAGCACGTCCCACCGAGCGCCATCAAAAACTGCATGGCGCGCCCCATCTTGTAGCTGCGGTGGGAGAAATATCGATGAAAGACGCCCGTGATGAAGAACATTCGGACGAAATACAGCCCAAAACACAGGGCCCAGTCCACCGCACGGGCGCCGGTCCAAATCATCCCAAGGGGCGCCAGGTGCATCAGGACAAACGGCAGCCCTTTCCAGGTAATGCGGATCCCACGCTTCTCAAAAACCGGTTCAGTCACCCCTAGAAGCTAGCGCGTCCCCCCGCCGGGTTCCGTCATCCATCGGTCACGTTTTGGTTGTGGAAGGGTTGGCAGCAGAATCAGCTTAGGCTACACACTGCTCCCCAAGCGCCTGTAGCTCAGCTGGATAGAGTACCGGCTTCCGAAGCCGAGGGTCGAAGGTTCGAATCCTTCCAGGCGCGCCAGAGCCAACCCACCCGGGTTGGCTGAGCACTTCAGCGCAGATCTGGACGGGGTTTCGCGCGCCCTGCGCGGCGCTGTTCGCTCGCGGGATACGGGCAATGGCGGCAACCTCGGCCGCAGCACTGGCTGGCTTTCGAGAGCTGTGGCGCGGTCTGGACCCAGAGCCCCGTCACTGGATCTTGGTACATCGCTCGGCCCAAGCTGACAGCTTCATCATGCAGCGTCTGCAATCGGGCGCCGATCTTTGGGTCACAGTTGCCATACGTTTCGGGCGTGGTCACGGGTTCTCGGTCTTAGCTCAAAACGGGCTGCGCGGCTGGCTCTCATATTGGGCGATCACCCTTTGCGCGAGCGGCAGGGCTGTCATACGCGCGCGGTGCTCCACGACGCGCGGCAGCTTGCCTAAGTCGACACCGTCGACCTCAAGCCAACGAGCGATGGTGAACAGGTAGTAGTCGCACACGCTCAACCGTTCACCCATGACCCAGGGCCCACGTAGGTAGCCGGCTTCGATGAGCGAGAAAGCCTCCGTCAGCGCCTCAGGCACCTTCTTGCGCATGGCTTCCCAGGCGGCGGGGTCGTCCGCCCAGCGGTGGCCGCGCATGCGGTGGGCGTGCGCGATGTGAACGGTGCCACACAAGTAACTGTTGAACGAGGTGACCTCCGCAAACAGATACGGATCGTCGAACGGCACCAAGGCTGCCTTGGGAAAGGACTGCGCCACGAACTGCAGGATGGCCGGCGTCTCCGTCAACGTACCGCTGGGAGTGACCAGCGCAGGCACACGACCCTTGGGGTTGAGCCTCAAGTACTCCGGGCTGCGCTG
This sequence comes from Pseudomonadota bacterium, assembly GCA_039796375.1. Taxonomy (GTDB): domain Bacteria; phylum Myxococcota_A; class Polyangia; order Polyangiales; family Polyangiaceae; genus SZUA-265. Next base: position 830 of record JBDKJZ010000479.1, on the reverse strand, counting down.
TGCGTTCTTGGTGAAATCGACGATTTCGATGCGGAACGGCGCGCCCACGTGCTCAAGCGTGAGCAACGAAGCGAGCGCGATCGTGTCCGGCGTGAAGTACAGAGTCCACATGGCTTCCTCCGACGCGAGTCTATGCGCCTCTCGTGGCTGCGCCAAGGGCGCAGCAACAGTGGATGGCGCGCAGCCAGCGCACGGGCCGTTACAAGAACTCAGACGGGGCGGCAGCGGGCACGATATGGAATGCCGCGATGCAAAAATGGCGGCGAGGCTGGGCAAGGCCGCGGCACAAAGCGCTCGTGCCACGGCTCACTCAATACTCCCGCGCGTCAGTCGGTGGTCGCGGCAATCCCATTCCCGCCGCGCATCAGGGTCAGGCGATTGCCATCAATTCCAAAGGTCGTGACCCCGTCTGCCAAGAGCGCTTGCATACTCGCCTCCGCACTAGCGGAAGCCATGTCGGCGCACGCTATCTCGGTGAAGCTCACCTGTGAAAAGGTGAGCTCACCCGCCGCTTCCTCAAAGGTCCCTTGGCCGCTGTTGCAACCGGTGAAGACCTCCACCGTAGAGTCATCGTTGAACAAGATGGTCGGGGCATTCTGCAAACTGAAGTTGCTCGCGGTTTCCCCCATGATGAGCGTATCGACCGTCCACTGTTTGCCAACCAGCGGTCTGTCGGGGTCGGCCACTTCTTCATCCAGGAACTCCAGAGATGCCTCGGCACCAATGACGGTTAGCCGGTCACCGGATTGTTCAAGGGTCGGTTTGCTCTTGAAGAAGGCCGCTAGCCAATCCTCTGGGTCGTTACCTTCCGGATAACAGTCTATTAGGGT
>JBDKJZ010000478.1:0-4586 GCA_039796375.1 Pseudomonadota bacterium | reverse complement strand
CTGGGGTCCGGCGGTCCTCACCTTCGAGCTCTTCAACGCCCTGGACGCGCGCTACGCCGCGGCCACCTACTCTTTCCCTTCAGATTGGGACCCGAACGACGGCCTGCGTCCGCGGACTCCGACGGAGCACACCGCCGCCGGCGCGCCATTGTCGGCGCTGATGTCACTCGGGGTGACGCTATGAAGCGGGTGCACGCGCTAACACTGCTTCCAATTCTCATCGCGGGTTGCGGTGAGACGGGACAAGACCGAACGAGCGTCCCCTTGTTCGTCGCTGGTACGGACGTCGCTGAACCAGTAGTCGCACTCATGGACGTGCCGGTGACAATTGAGCGCGCGGACCTCGCTTTCGGCCCTTTCTACCTGTGCGCCGGAGTCACCGCCGGAGATCTCTGTGACACTGCTCGTCTCGAGTGGCTCGACGCGGTCGTCGTCGACACCACCGTTGCTATGCCGACGCTCGCTGGGGAGCTCTCGGGCATCACTGGTGAAGTCCGCTCTTGGATGTATGACTTGGGTATCAGCTCGCAGCTGACTCGCCAGGAACCCTTCGTGCTCAAAGCCGCAAAGGAACTGGGCTCGGTGTCTTTCGTCCTAGAGGGGCGCGCCAATATCGATGGAATCGAGGTCCCGTTTTCTGCGTCCGTGCCGATCCAGCAGACGGACGACACTGAGCTCGGCGTCCCGGTCGTCCGCAAGAGCACTTCTGAATCGTTCTTTCGAGACATCACGCCAACAGAGTCCGGACTGGTGGTGCGTTTCGATCCAGCGGCGTGGGTCCGCGGCATGGACTTTCGGCCGTACATGACCCGCGAACAGTGCAGCGCGCTCGGCGCAGATCTGGTTTGCGACGGCGCAATCGAAAGGACCTGCGATGGCGAGCTCGAACTATCGACTCGCGATTGTGACCAGCGAAACCAAGTGTGCCTACCCAGAGAAGGCTGCACGAATCGGCTAACAATCGCAAAAGACAGCGAAGCGTACCGCAGCCTGAGAAACGCGCTGCTCAGCGGGGCTCGTCCGTCTATGGAGTGGCGCGGCGTCCAATAACTGCACAAATGGTGCGAAACCCCAAGAAACAACGAAGTCAGAGAGACCCAATGAGACATTCTAAGTCTGAGTTACTGAACATCGCCGGACTATCGCTGCTATTCCTGGGCCTACTGGGCGCGGGCTGCAGCAGTGAAAATGAAGCGGCCAGCGGCAGTGAAAATGAAGCGGCCAGCGGCACACTCACTGTGCTGCTTGATTCGGAGTATGTTATCGTGGCTGGCCTTAAGCCGGGTGATGGCGCGGAAAACATCCAGGACGGCTGGGCCGTGAGCTTCGACAAGTTCATCGCTACAATCGGGGACATCGACGTGCAGCGCTCGACGGATGACTCCGTGGAGGCCGAGGCGGCTGAGGTATTCGTCGTCGACATGACCCAGGTTCCTGCATCGGGGTTGGCGCTCTGGACCTTGGAAGGCCTTCCGGAGGGGCGCTGGGAATTCAACTTCTCAACCCCCGGCGCCGCCGACGGTTCAACGCGTCACGCCAGCGTCGAAAAGAAAGACTACGACGCAATGGTCGCCGGTGACTTGACTTATCTCATCGACGGCGAGCTAACGAAGACCGACGGCCAGTCGTGCCCGCCAGCGGCGCTAGCGGCTCCGGGAGAAACAAAACCCAACGGCAACACCTCAGGTGACAACGACTGCTACGATGCAGACACCATCCGTTTCACGTTCGGAGCGAAGGCGGAAACGAGCTTCGGTCCGTGTGAGATCGATGGAGTGCCAGGCTTTGCGATCGCCGCTGGTGAAGAACAAACGGTCGCGTCCACCTTGCATGGCGACCACCTCTTTTTCAATGGGTTCCCGGAGGGCGCAGAAGGCGGCGTGAAGCGGTTAGCGCAGTGGCTTGCGGATTGTGACTTGAACCTGGACGGAACCGTGACTGAGGCGGAGCTCAAGAAGGTCGCACCTGCTCAGTTGCCTGAGATCGACGAACGTTACCAGCTGGGCGGATCACCGATCACGCCGCTCACGAACATGCACGTCTATGTAACCAGCCAGCTTAAAACCCAAGGTCACTTCCAGGGTGAGGGCGAATGTCCGCTCGATGGCATGAGGCACCAGCATTGAGATGAGCTTTGAGCGCAACATTCCGTCTACAGCCGTAAGCGGGGACCAGCTATGAACACAGTTGAGGCCATCAAGCACCTATTTCTGGAGGCCGGCTCCGGATGGGTCTTGTGGTTGCTCGCCTCCCTGTCTGTCACCAGTGTGGCATTCGCGGTCGAGCGCTGGCTCTGTTATCAGCGAGCCACGTGCGATCTGCATGCGCTCTCAGCGGGCCTTCAGCAGCGACTGGCCAGCGATGGCGAGGCCGCGGCGGCAAAATGGCTAGAGGCCTCGTCGTCGGTAGCGGCGCGCGTCGCTGGCGCTGGCTTGCGACTTGCCGCTAGAGGTCCGGCTGCCGCCAACAAGGCCATGATGAGTCGAACCGCCCTTGAACGCGAAGATCTCGACCGACGTCTCGCGTTCCTTGGGACGGTGGGAAACAACGCCCCGTTCATCGGTCTGTTCGGAACCGTGATCGGCGTCATTCAGGCGTTCGAAGAGCTGGGCCACGGGGCAGCAGGCCACGCGGGCGCGGGCGCGGCCAGCCAGGTCGCATCGGGCGCGGTGATGTCGGCGATCGCGGAGGCGCTGGTCGCCACTGCAGTTGGCATCGCCGTCGCACTTCCGGCAGTGGCCGCCTACAACTACCTGCAGCGACGCGTAGAACACGTGCTCGCAGGAGTCGAGGTCCTGTCAAACTTGGTCCTGGCCTACTTGGAGAGCGGGGATCTTCCCGAGGCGCCCACTAGCGTCGGTGAGACTCAACCCACCAAGCCACTCGCTGTCGCCAGCGTGAGGAGCTGAACATGGCTTCGGGTACCCAGAGCCGACGGGGGATCATCCAGGGGATCAACGTGACGCCGCTCGTCGACATCACGCTGGTGCTGCTCGTCATCTTCATCGTCACTGCTAAGATCGTAGTGACCCCCGCGGTGCCGCTCGACCTTCCTCGGGCGAGTCAAGGCCGCGACGTACAAGTCATCTTCTCGGTCTTGCTCCCCACCGATGGCAGGCTGCTCGTGGATGGCGCTGCCGTCGCTGGCACAAACGCACTTGAGGAGCGTGCGCGAACCGCGCTGGCGGAGAACCCCGAGCTCAGAGCGGTGATCCAAGCAGACGGAGCGATACCCCACCGCGAAGTCATCTCAGTGCTGGACACTTTGAAGCGCGCTGGGGTCACGCGGATCGCGTTCGGCGCCCTGCCCGAGTCTCCACCTGGAGCGATGCGCGAGTGAAGCCAGCGCGACGAAAAAACGCGCATCGGAGCGCGGTGGGGCTGTTTGACACCGTGCTCGGCGAGCCGCCTCCGCCAAAGCGCTTAGCAAGCTTTCGACCCCAGCTTGCGGCCTGGCTGCTCGCGCTCGGAGCGCACGCGGGCCTTTGGCTCGCGGCGATTCGCACAGAGCCGTCACTCGAAACTTGGAGCGCCCGGATGGCGGCGCTCGTCCACGAGGACTTGGCAGCCCAGGCGCGTATCGCGATCGAGCCTCCAGCGCCGCCAAAGCCCGAGAGCCCACCAGAACCAGAACCAGAACCAGAGCCCAAGCCCGCCTCTCCGCCAACCCCGGCACCCCCGCCTCCAATAGACCTTCCCGCGCCGAGCCGAGCAGAGCCGCCAGCTCCGGCCACCCCAGTAAACACGCCCGGTGAATCAGGGCGCCTCGCCGCTGCCGAAACCGACTCAGCTGAACCGGTAGACTTCACTGGCGATACTTTTATCACCGGTAAGGCAAACACCTACGCGGGTGGTACCAGCGCAAGCCGCGGCACAAGTCGACGGCCGGACGCACCGGGCGCTGGGGCTGCCACCGCACGCGCGACCGACACGCCAAAGGGCCCTTCCAGCGCGCGCCCGGTTCAGCTCTCAGGACGCGAGTGGCGCTGCGAATGGCCCGCCTCCGCGCTCACACAGGATATCTACGAGCAGTTCGTGGTGCTGCGCGTCGTAGTCGCAGCAGATGGCTCGGTTGAACAAGCCACGGTCGTTTCTGATCCTGGTCAGGGTTTCGCTCAAGCGGCGGTGGCCTGCGCGCGGCGGACCCGCTTCGCGCCCGCGCACGACAGCGAAGGGCGCCCAATCCGCGCAGCTTCGCCACCTATCCGGGTGAGGTTCACAAGGTGAGGTATAACCTCTCAATTTGTTTCGTTGTGCTGACGCCCCTCTGCGGCTGTGACGACGAGCGCGCGTCAGCTGAGCAGTGCCAAGCGATCTTCAATCGAGTAGTCGAATTAGAGCTACAAGAAATGGGATTCAAGGACCCCGCGCTGGCCGCGATTCGGCAGGCTGAGTTGGCAACGCGCCATCAGATCGAGCTAGAAGCCTGCGTCGGCAGGCGCCTCCCGCCGGGCGCGATGAGCTGTGTCTTGTCGGCGGAGGACACTGAGGTCCTCAGTCATGACTGCCTGCGCTGAGTTCCGGGCCATCATGAACCCCGCTGCGGCGTAGGACAGCTTTCGCGAACTTCGAGGAAAGTTGACGAC
>JBDKJZ010000477.1:0-4601 GCA_039796375.1 Pseudomonadota bacterium | reverse complement strand
CGGTTTTGCCCTATTGGAGGTACAGTACGCGTCAACACGGCTCACGAGCTCAGGGGTCTCAGGCGCCTCGACTGAAACCAACTCCCCGATCAAGTCGAGTCCTTCGGTCAGGAACTCTCTGACCGCAGGAAAGCGCTTGTGCTCCAAGGCCTCGATTAGGAGCTCTTCGATGCAGTGGGCGACTCGTCCCGCAGACTCGAAGCGCAGCATCTTGGCCTCGCCCTTGATCGTGTGCAGCTCGCGCTTCACCAGATCGCAAGTTTCCGTTTCGTGCGGACGACTCTCCAGCCGTTCGAACCCCTCGATCAGCGTGGTGAGCCGTTCCGCTGTGATAGTTCGGAACTTGGCTATCAGGCGGGCGCGACGGTCATTCCCTGACATCGCGGATCACGCGTTCTTCGGAAGCCAAGCTGCGACCCACCTTGAAGCGGCCGACGAGCGCCTGTAGGGTCTGTGAGAGATTCATCAGATCCGTCGCAGAGTCGACGATCTGCTTGCTGCCCGACACGGTCTGGGCCGCCACCTCTCCCACATCTTCCATCGCGTTCGTGGCCTGCTCCGTTCCGGTTTGTTGCTGCTGAATAATGAGGCCGATCTGGCGCGCCCAGCGAGTGGTATCCGTCGCCAACTTCAGGCTCTCTTCCGTAGCGAGTACCGTAGACTCGGTCGATTCGGTGATCGTCGCCGTCAACTCTTTGATATCCCGCACGGCGCCCATCACGTTCTCCGCGAGGCGCTGCATCTGAGAAGCCACCAATGAAAACCCTCGCCCAGCTTCACCCGCTTTGGTGCCCTCTAGGCCGGCGTTCAGCGCGAGTAACTCACTCTTGTTGGCAATGTCCTTAATCACCTCAAGTATCTCAGCGATCCGGCGATTGTGGGACGAAAGGGTCGCGATCCGCTCGGCGACCTTTTGGCTGTTGGTTTGACTCCGCTCGGCGCTGCGCAGCACATCATCCGCGGTCGCTCCGATATCGCGTGCTGAGCGTAGCAGGCTCTCCAGGGTCTTCCTCACCTCCTCGACTGCGGTCGATTGGGTGGTGGCCCCCCGCTCCTGTTGCTTTGCGTTTGCGAAGAATTCCCCTGATGAACTATTCAGCTGCGTCGCCGTGCCGCCGATCTGGCGAACCAGTTCACGTTGGCTCAGCACCATGCGGTTCAGGGCATTGGCCAGATCACCGTCCAAGGTCAACGTCTCGGACAGGTTCCCGTTGGCCACCTCAGCGACCCGCTCGGAGAGCTGCTTGAAGTTGCGGTTCATTGCGTTGAACGAGCCGATGACGTCTCCTATTTCGTCGTTCGTCGAATCAGCAATTTCTTCCGAAATGATGGCGCCCAGGGCAACATGTCTCGCAGTAGACACCACGCGCCCAATGCGCTTGTTCACGGTGCGCCCCACCCCATAAGCCAGTGCAATTCCGAGGACCATGAGGGCGAGTGATGCGAGTAGCACCTCATTGCGCGCCTGCTTGACCTGGAGGTTGATCGTGTCGAAGGAAAATCCAGCCACCAGAACCGCGCGCTTCCCGCCTTCAGACTTGAACGGGTGGTGAACCTCCAACCCCTGGGGTCGTTCGAGCACAGTGGCCAAGCTTGCAGATGGGGTCACCGACGCCAACCACTGCTCCGACATTCCGAGCTGGGGCCCCGCTATCGTCCGGGTCGCGATTGGCTTACCACGCTCGTCAAAGATGCCGACGAAGCGAAAGTCCTTGTCTACGGTCATCGCCGCAAGGATTGGATCGAAAGCCTGTCGATCGTCGAAGTCGAGCGCGGCGCTCACCTCATGGGCGACTATTCCCGCAGCGACTTGAGCCTTGTCCGTCAGCCCTTGGCTGGCTAGCGCGCTGTACTTGGACGGAAAGTAGTACGCCATGAAGGCTGCGCATAGCACCGCAATGAGCGCAATAGTCCCGCCCATGCGAAGCGCGATGGGTACGCGTTGATTCCAAAGATTCATATATCTACCTGCTGCGCCGTTAGCCAGTGGATCGTGGAAGCCTCAGATGTTCAACATCCAAGTGCAGCGCGATTCGACCGGCGTGATTAAAGACAAAGTTCACCGCCGAAGTCATGAGCTCACGAATGAACGCCGGCGGAAAGAGAAGCTCTTGAAGAAGGATGTCGTGCATGCGGTACCTGCTGCCTATATTCAGCATGAGCACCCCACCGGTGACCTGAAAACGCGCCTTTCGCCCGTCCGTAAGGCGGGGATCGAGGCCCAGGACCTCCGCAAGATTGACCAAGGGCACCTCTTCATCGAGGTCATCCGTAAACTCGATAATCGCTTCCGCGGGCAGCCCAACGGTTTGTTGCCCTACGTCAACGAGCAGCAGGTTTCGGATTGCCCGAGGTTGGAAGTTGCTCCCGGTGACGTCTTCGCGACGCTGAATGAGCCTCATCGGTCGGACTCCCGCCGTGAAACGCTGCGCGCCGCATCAAGCAGCGCCTTGAGCTTAAGCATCCCGACACGCGCCCCCCTGAACTCGACCTCAAACGCAACAAACTCGCCGAGACGCCCACCGCGAAGTACGCTCGCCGACTGCAAGCTGTCAGTTCGAATCTGGGCCACTCCGATCGCTTGATGGCAGAGCAGCCCAGCCTCGAGCTCCCCCACACGAACACATACGACACGCAGGGATGAGACGTCTCCGTAGTCGACTGAGCTGCCCTCATTCACGCCGAGGAAGGCGGCCAGATCCACGATGCTGAGTGCCCCGTCACCGTGGGGAACCAGACCGAGAATATGCCCGGGCGTCCCCGGCACGCGCGTGGGGGGTTCCATCGCTGTGACCGCCATCACGTCATGGGCATCGAGGAGCAAGCTTATTGATCCGACGCGAATCCCGAACAGCGGCAGGTGCTCGGTCTGCAAGTCGCGCCTAGTGGCGCGCGTCGCGGTCCCTGCTGAAGTGATGGAGAGGTTCGAACTGTCGTCCATTACAAGTTGCCCCAGCCAGTAACGGTCGGGCGCCGGCGAAATTTAGGGGTTCTCTTGCATAGCGAGTGTCCGACGCACCAGCGGGACGAGCTCGTCTTCTAGCCGGTCTTTTTCGATCAATCCGTTGGCGTCGACGTTTCCAAGCTCATCCAATGACAGCGCGGATGTGAGGAAGATAGGCACGTGTCGCGTCGCTGGGTGACTTCTAATCTGGCGCACTAGCTCGTTTCCGGGGAGCTCCGGCATGTTCACATCGCTGATGATTAATGAAATACGTCGTTCAATAACTACCCTGAGCGCGTTGATGGCCGTGGGGAGGCCCACTGTGCGAATCCCGCTTTCCTCTAACAACTCGATCATCAAGCCCCGAGACAGCTCACTGTCATCAATTACGAGCACCTGGGGAGCATGGGTCGCCTGCGAAGGCGGCACCGTGTCCGCGTAGGTTCGGCTGGGCCGCCTTCCGGACCTTGCCTGGTGCAGCTTCTTTAGCTCGGCTCCGACCAGACGTTCCATCTGCCTTCGCTCTTTGGCGAAGAGCTGAGCCACCCGCTTGCCAACGCTGGGGTTGCCTACAACCCGGTCAGATCGGGTGAGATAGTCTCGCAGGGCGTTCGAGAACTCCCGCGCCGAGTTGGGCCGCAGCTGAGGTATGGGAGCCAGCGCGCTTGCGCATAGGGCTTTCAGCGGACCAGGTATCAGCGGGTTGTTGGAGACCACATCCGGAAGCGTCCCTGTCGCAAGATGATGGGCCACCACTTTCTGGTCCAGATCCTGCCACATGCGTCTGCCAGTTAGCGCTTCCCATAACATGACCCCCACAGCGAACAGGTCGCTACGGTGGTCCGCCTTGTCGGGCTCTAGCTGTTCGGGCGCCATATAGACCAGCTTGCCCTTGAGCGTTCCGACGGTCGTGCTGAGATCTACAGCGCTCAGCTTGGCGATGCCGAAGTCGAGCAGCTTCACCTTCCCGTCGTAGGTCAGAATGACGTTGTGCGGCGAGACATCGCGGTGCACGACGTTCATGCACCAACCGTCATCACCTTCTAATCTGTGCGCGTAGTCCAGCGCCTCTAGAACTTGGTAGATAACTCTCAGATGCAGGTCAATGGGGAACTCGCCCTGAGATTCGCTCCGATGCAGCACCCTCCTCAGAGACTGCCCGCGCAGGTACTCCATCTCGATGACCAGCTCGGACTTGAAGCGCCGAAGGCCGGTCACAGAGCAAATGTTCTGGTGAACCATCCGTGACATCAGGTTCGCCTCAGTCGCCAACATTCGGGCCACTCGGCTCTCGTTGATCAGCTCTTCATGAGGGGCCTTGAGGACGACGAGGTTCTCCGTGTCCCCTGCGGGCACTGCGAGCTTGATCACCGCCTGCCCTCCCCGTCCCAGCTCACCTAGAACGTGATACTCCGCGACTTCGGCGTGTTCGTGCTCGTTCGACATCGGGGCGACGGGAAGCGTATCGCCAAAAGATGAGGTTGGCGAGGAAGCCTCATCTTTTCGCAGGCGTCCTGCAGCGGCCCAGCCTGTGTCTTTGTAGGCGCGCGTGAGCGACCGCCGCACAACCCCGTGTTGTTGTTCTTAGTTAACAGAATATGCGAGCACCGATAAGAAGTTTCAAGAATCGTTCTGCCCTGCTACTGTTTTTCCTCGA
>JBDKJZ010000476.1:0-4621 GCA_039796375.1 Pseudomonadota bacterium | reverse complement strand
TTTCCTTCGCTGACCAGCCGGCACCATGAATTCCAATTCCTCGTAGAAGGACTGAAGCAGCTGGTCGATGGCTGCCACGTCGACGACCTGCACGCGCTCTTCGAGGCCGACATAGAAACGCATCATGCCGAGTCGCACCAACCGGTAGGGCTGCTCAAGACCACCGGCGACGCCCTCCCGGGTATCGGCATTGTCGCCGCGGTGCTTGGCATTATCGTGACCATGGGACATATGGACGGCGGTCCTGAGGTCATCGGTCACCACGTAGCCGCAGCGCTGGTCGGTACGTTCCTCGGCATTCTTCTGTGCTATGGATTCATCGCGCCGCTCTCGACGGCTGTGGAACTAGCCGGCGGTGCAGAAGCTCGGTACCTGCAGTGCATCAAGGAAGGCCTCATCGCTGGCGCCCGCGGCTCTAACCCCTTGGTGGCGATTGAGTTCGCCCGTCGCGCACTTTTTAGCGACGAGCGTCCCACGGGACCCGAACTCGAAACCGCGTTCGGGACCAAACGTTAACACTCGCTAGGTGCAGTAGTGGCGCGCGTCATCATCAAGAAGAAGAAGGGCGACCATGGCCACCACGGCGGCGCCTGGAAGGTCGCCTACGCAGACTTCGTGACCGCGATGATGGCGCTTTTCATGGTGCTCTGGTTGTTGTCACAAACGGACCAGGAGGCTCGCCAAAAGCTCTCCGAATACTTCCGCACAGGCGTCTTCTCAGGCGCTCCCTCGGTCCTGATGGGCGGCAGCGGTCTCCAAGAACTCGGCTTCTTGGACACGGAGGGCAAGCTCGCGAAGGCCATCAATGAGCGCGATCTGTACGGCACGGCCAAAGAAATTGAAAAAGCCATTCAGCAGTCTGACGACGCGAGGCTGATCGAACTGATCGACCGAGTGCAGATCAAGCTCGTCGACCAGGGTCTACTAATCCAGATACTCGATGACCGCGAAGACTTGCTCTTCGACCGTTCTTCTTCGCAACTCAAAGAACCGCTCGTCGCGCTCCTCCAGGTCCTTGCACCCGTCTTCGCCAGAATCCCCAACAAGCTTGAGATCCATGGGCACACCGACGCCAAGCCCTTCCCCTTCAACTCCAGCAAAGACAACTGGAAGCTCTCCTTCGAACGCGCCAATAATGCTCGCACTGTCCTCTCCGACACCGGCGTTCGCGCCGGACAAATCGTTGGAGTGTTCGCTCACGCAGACAACTCACCAATCGATCCGAAAGACCCGTACGCTGAGTCGAATCGACGACTAGCAATCCTCGCGCTGCGACTAGATGACAAGAAGCCCCAGGAGACACGCAACAACGACGTGGCGCCCGAAGCCCCGGGCTCGGACGACAAGGTGGAAGAGCGGCGCTCAGCCGACTCCCCCGACGCGGGCCCCGAGTAGCGGGCGATTCCGCCCGGCCCCGACGGGTTGTGGCCCCGCCAACGAAAAAACCACGGGCCCTACCGACTCAGCCATCACCGGACGCGAATACTCTTCGGACGAAGGCGATGCGCCTGCGAGCGCCGTCGGCAAGGGCGCTCCATTTCCGGCGGTACGTCATGCTGGCGACCCAGACTGGCGGATAAGACGGTAGCAGCGCGCTCACCGGGCTACGCCACGCGCTCAACGCGATGTTGCAATCGCCGACTTCCTGTATCGAGTCGAGCTCGGCGCGCCGAGTCCAGACGACGGTGGGCGCTTGAAGGACACGAGCTATGAAACGGCGTCACGGTTGGCGGCCACCTTTGGGAATCCGTCCCTAACAACGCCCTATTGGATGCCGCCGAAGCCGGGACACTGGGTACCCGAGAGGGCGTACAGTCCCAGGCTGAACGCTTGATCGCGGACGTCAAGGCGCGACGCGCAGTGCGCGCGTTCGCCGAAGAGCTCTTTGGTCTGAAGCATCTCGACGGGGACACGAAAGGTCCGGCCGTGTTTCCCACGTGGACAGACAGCTTGAAAGCGGCCATGCGCGAGGAGCTCTCACTATGTGTGGAGGACCTGAGCTTCGATCGCCAGGGGGACTTTCTCTCGCTGTACGATGACCGCGTCACCTTCGTGAACAACGAGCTCGCGCGGCACTATGGCTTGCCCGAGCAGCCGGGTGAGAGCGGGTTCTTTCGCGCCGAGTTCCCTACCGATTCCCGCCGCGCAGGGATGTGTGTTCCAACCCGGCCTTGGTAGTCCCTAGGGTGGGGTAGCTAGTGAACACTTGTTCGAGCTACCCCACCCCAACGAGCGAGCGACTTCATGAAGAGCCACGGAGAGCACTCGGCAGTGAGCTCCGAGCTGAGCATCGTTTACAGTGCGGGTAGAAATCGACCAGTGTCGGCATAGTTGCAAGCCGCTTTGGTAAAATCCGCAGCTTGACTCCACCACCCCCGAGCCACCCGCCGTGTCGCTCGGGGAACCTTTGCTTTTGAGGAGAAATAGAAGAATGTTGAGGATTAACACCACCACCCTAGTTGTCTGTTGTCTGACTGCCGCTTTGGCCAATGGCTGCGGCTCTAAGAGCGACACCGACACGAGCACCAACACCGGTGATGACGCGGCCGACGCGGCCGCCGACGCCGCAGTGAATAACGACGGAAAGGGTGGCGACGCTGACGATGCCCCCGCCGATGACGCCCCCGCCGATGACGCCTCGGAGAAGGACGCGGCCGCTGATGATACTCCCGCCGACGACGCTCCCGCCGATGATGGGGGCGCTAGCCCTGACGACGGCGGCGCTGAGCCCGTTGGTGACGCCAGCGTTGTCGATCCGCGTTCCCCCGACGGCGGGAACGTTACGCCGATCGACGCGGGCGCCGGCGCCGACCCGGGGTGCAAGGTACCTGCCGACTGTGGCAAAGACCAGGTCTGCTGCGCGTCAGGTGTGGGTCCTGCCACTAGTTTGATGTGCGTAGCGCAGGATGGCTGCGGCGGTCGAAACGACCTGCTTGTCTGCAACGTCAACGCCGACTGCGCGATGCTCAAGGGCACGAAGTGCAAGGGGCCGCAGGGAGGCAACCTCCCCATCGGTACGAAGGTCTGCCGATAGAGCTACCGCGACCAGATCCCTTACAATAGCAGCGGAGGTGTGTGGGGGTTGCGGACCTGTCCGGGTCAAGAAACCACTTGGACTCCCCCATTCCACTCCAGCTTCCCCACTCGCCATGGTGAAAACAACTGGGTGCGCTCGCCGATTGCGGCCCTGACCGACCGAGGGTATCTCCCCTGGAGCGCTATGAAATTTTCAGTCGGTATGGGGATATTGGTCGGCGCTTCTGCGTTCAGCTGTGGCGGCGGCGGCGATATTGGCAGCAGCGGGGAACCAGTGAAGCTCGGTGCCCCCCGGGAGCACAGTAGCTCCGACGTTCAAGCGGATGCCGGAGGGGCTGACGTTCCTGGGGTCGCCCCGGTGCCTCAGAGGGGTACCGGCTCTGAGCGGGGCGGCGAATCACGCACTGGTGGCGCGTCGGGGGAGAACGCACCGGCTCTGCCCGCCGGCTCGGCGGGGGGGGCCTTCGGTGGAGGTGGCACGGCTGCTAGCGGGGGCACCACGACTGCTAGCGGAGGCACCACGACTGCTAGCGGAGGCACCACAAGCGACGGTGAGCCACCGCAGGGCGGGGCTGGATCGGAGCCAGGGTGCACTGAGATGCTCAGCACAGACGCCAATCGCTGTATGCAGGAAAAGACGTGTCCCGATTCCCACACCGACGTGCAGTGTACGGACAACGAAGCCGGCGGCGTAGCGTACTGCTGGTGCGACAATCGGCACGCTACCCCCAGTTTCATCTTCGCGAACTTCGACCCACTAACCAGCTGCGACCAAGCGATGGAGGAGTGCAACAATCCAGGACCGGTTGGCGAACCCACTTGCGATACCGACGCGGAAAGCACCAGCGAGGTCTACTGCAGCATCTGGCGAGGATGCAAAGCCCACGGGGAGCGCGACGGTCTACCTTTCATATTGGAGACCTATTCCGGGGTCACTTGCTCCAAAGACGGCGCCGAGTGGCATTGTGAATGCGGCAGCAATCCAGCAGCTCAGACGGACGTCGTGACATTGGAAAGCACAAGTAACCCGAACGGACCGTGTGAAGAGGTCCTGACTCTCTGCGATGAGGGGCCAGTGAACGTCCTTGGGCCTGAAGTTTGCGAGATTTCAAGGCTTAACGCCGCCTTCCAGATGGACTGCGAGGCAGAGCAGCAGTGTCGGCAAGAAGTACTCACAACCTCGGGCGCGGTGGCTTACCAGTCTAAGATCACAAACGCTTCCTGCTGGATGCAGGACTCGCTACCCGGAAAGCCATGGACCTGCATGTGCGACAGCGTCGCTCGGCAATGGGACTCATTCACGAACAAGAAACCGAGTGAAATCTGCCTGGGCGCCATCGACCCCTGCGCTGGGTTCGAGCAAGACTACCGCCGCAAGCAGTGAGCACTCAGTGGACGGCCGATTTGCTGTGTATGAATAACGTCGTCAATCTCAACAAGTTTCGCAAGCAGAAGGCCAAGCTTGAGAAAACCAAGAAGGCGGACACCAATCGGCGCCTGCATGGCCGCACAGCAGCCGAGCGCGCCCGCGAGCTCATGCAGAAACAAAAGCTCGAATCGCTGGTGAACGGTGCCCACTTGGAAC
>JBDKJZ010000475.1:0-4634 GCA_039796375.1 Pseudomonadota bacterium | reverse complement strand
AAATGCGACGCTGTCCTGTGTGCGGGCTCGACATGCGGCAGATGGGGCACACCAGTTGCGAGTACCTCGACGTGATCCCCGCCAAGGTAGTCGTGGTCCACCGCATCGACGAAGCGGTGAAATGTCCCGTCGATGGGACCATCGTGGCAGCACCCGCGCCCGCGCGCATCGTGGAGAAGGGTGTTCTCGGAGATCGCCTGATCATCGAAGCAACCGCGGACAAGTTCCTCGAGCACCAACCGATCGAGCGACAGAGCGTACGCTTCGCTCGAAGCGGCGTGGACATCGCTCCCCAGACTCTCGGTCGAGCAGTCTGTGCCCATCTCGACCTCCTGAAGCCGATTGCGCAAACGATCTACGACAAGACCCGTGCCCCTGGACTGCTCGGGACAGACTCCACGGGTATACCTGTTCTTGATCCGAGTTCGGCAGGGGGAATTCGTACCGGCGCAATGTGGGCATGGACCAACGCCTTGTGGGTGAGCTTCTTCTACTCCCCGAGTGGCGACTCGAACAGCGTGCGCCGCTTCCTGGGTGAGCCTGAAGACGAGAATGCAGAACCTACCGGGCGGGTTGCCCGCGAGGTCCAGGCAGACGGTACCAACATACTCTCGTTCATCGAGCGTGCAGGCGGAACACGCCCTGGGTGTTGGGCGCACGCTCGCCGTGGGTTGGTGCTCTGCGCGCGCAGCGGCGATCATGTTGCGCTTGCTGGTGTGAAGCTGATGGCTCGACTATTTGCGATTGAGCGTGCGTCGAAAGACGCTGGCGAGAACGCTGAGCAGCGCCTGGCGCGCCGAATCGAGAACGGTCAGGTCGTAGTTGAAGCAATCCGAGTCTGGGTCGACGAGCAACTCGCCCTCACGCCACCCAAGACCTCGTTCGGTAGCGCTCTCGGGTACATCAAGCGGCAGTGGCGCCGGTTGATTCTCTTCCTCGGCAACGGCAACATCCCGCTAACGAACAATCGCCGAGAGAGGGAGCTTCGCAAGCTTGTGCTCGACGACGAAACTGGCTTTTCGTCTGGAAGGACATCGGCGGTGAACGCACGGCGAGCGTCCTGACCATTCTGGCGACCTGCGTCTCGCATGGCCTTAACCCGCGCGCCTACCTGCACGCGGTAACCAAGGGTCTCTTACGTGGCGACCCTGTCGAGTCCCTGCTGCCCGATCAGCTCGGGGCGGCGAGGCCGGACCTGCGCTTGCCCGACTTCGAGGCACCAGCCCTCCCCGATTGACCGTCTCGCGACCGGAGCTGCGGCTAATACGCCGATCGTGAACGGGTTACAACGCAGCTGCAACCCTGCAAGAGCAAAGTTCAAATGTCGGGTTTGGGCAAAGTAGAAATGTCGGGTTCACGGTGACCATCATGAGATCTAAGCTCCTTCAAGCGATTCCGTAAACCATCGTCAGTCGCCATGCTAGCTTGCGACGCATGTGGGAACGAGAGTCAGTCTCGTCGCGGGCGACTGCGGCGCTGTGGTGCCTAGCGGCGTTGGTCGTCGTATTCGGGTTGGGGGTTGGTTGCAGCCCAAGGATCTGCGGCGAGGATGAATTCGTCGAAGGCAACGCTTGCGTCTCCTGCGCCGCTGGCACCACCAATGAGGCCGGCGATGACCCCTCTGGCGACGACACCCTATGCCTTGACGCGTGTGCCAGAGCGCTCGGAGGGGTGAGCTGCGAGGCCTACGTCAAAGCCTCCAACGGGGAGGACGACCGCTTCGGCGAATCGGTCGCGCTCGACGGCGACACCCTCGCCGTTGGCGCGCCGCTGGAAAGCAGCAAAGCCGTCGGCGTTGGTGGCGACCAGAACAACACTGACGCCCCCGGTAGCGGCGCCGTCTACGTGTTTACTCGCGCCGGATCCATCTGGAATCAGCAGGCCTACATCAAGGCCGCCAAGGCCGAGCCGAGCGACTTCTTCGGCAAATCGGTCGCGCTCGACGGCGACACCCTCGCCGTTGGCGCGGAAGGCGAAGCCAGTAACGCCACCGGTGTCGGCGGCGACCAAAACAACAATGACTCCCCCAATAGCGGCGCCGTCTACGTGTTTCTTCGCTCTGGCTCCACCTGGACCCAGCAGGCCTATATTAAGCCCTCTAACACTGGGTCGGGTGACTCTTTCGGGCGGTCCGTTGCGCTCGACGGCGACACCCTCGCCGTTGGCGCGGTCGGCGAAGCCACCAACGTGACCGGCGTCGACGGCAGTCGGTACGACTACGACGCCCGCAATAGCGGCGCCGTCTACGTGTTTCTTCGCTCTGGCTCCACCTGGGCTCAGCAGGCCTATATTAAGCCCTCCAACACTGGGTCGGGTGACTTTTTCGGCTGGTCCGTTGCGCTCGACGACGACACCCTCGCCGTTGGCGCACACTGGGAGAGCAGCAATGCCACCGGCGTCGAGGGCGAACAGAACAACGACGACGCCAAGGAGAGCGGCGCCGTCTACGTGTTTCTTCGCTCTGGCTCTACCTGGACTCAGCAGGCCTACATCAAGGCCTCCAACACCGAGGGGGGCGACTTGTTCGGCTTCTCGGTAGCGCTCGACGGCGACACCCTCGCCGTCGGGGCGGCGTACGAAGACAGCAACGCCACCGGTGTCGGCGGCGAGGAAACCAACAACTCCGTCCGAGATAGCGGCGCCGTCTACGTGTTTCTTCGCTCTGGCTCCACCTGGACCCAGCAGGCCTATATTAAGCCCTCCAACACTGGGTCGGGTGACTCTTTCGGATGGTCCGTTGCGCTCGACGGTGACACCCTCGCCGTTGGCGCGGAAGGCGAAGCCAGCAATGCCACCGGCGTCGACGGCGATCAGAACAACAACGACGCCAAGGATAGCGGCGCCGTCTACGTGTTTCTTCGCTCGGGTTCCACCTGGAGTCAGCGGGCCTACATCAAGGCCTCCAACACTGGGTCGGGTGACTTTTTCGGGCGGTCCGTTGCGCTCGACGGCGACACGCTCGCCGTTGGCACGGACGGCGAAGCCAGCAATGCCACCGGCGTCGACGGCGATCAGAACAACGACGACGCCATAAATAGGGGCGCCGTCTACGCCTACCGCATCGCCCCATAAAGTACTCCGGCTGCAACGGAGAAGTCCCGCATCGGAGCACAGGACGGTGGCCTGACTGTTGTCAAAAGCTTACATGGATCAGTCGCGAGTCTTGGCGCAAGTTGCCGCGATGAAACTCCGCCCTCGCCACGTCGCGCTTGGCGAGCAGCTGGCAAGCAGCTGGCGAAGCGCCGTGTTCGCCAGGGCGCTGAAGGCACGACGCCGGAACGGCTCACGGGCAAACAGCTCCCAGGGCGGATCATCCGCCCACCTGGGCCCCACGGAGCGAAATCTGGGCGGATCCCGATCCGACGCGAAGCCGCGATCGCGGTAAGGACGGCCCCTGCGAACGCTTGGCCCGCCCCCCGCACAGATCATCTGCCATCGCGCGATCGTTGGTCGCGTAGAAGCTGAAGTCCTTCCGTTTGCCGTTCTTTGGGACGGGCACGGTTCGCGTCGGCCAGCCGCGGGTGTTGTTCCGACATGAGTCGCCCGAGCAGAAGACCTCCGTCGGGCGCCGCCGGTGAACACCTTCGTCATGGCGCTGCTTCCACGCCGCGCTCGGCAGGTGGACGACGAGCCGCTGAAGCACCAAGTCCATGGCCGCGTCGCAATCCCAGGTGAGGCCGGGGCGTAGGAAGCGATCGAGATCCGCCCTGAACAACGGAGCGCGGCGTTTCTCGTGGAGATTGGCCTCGAACTGGGCACGTGGCGAGCATCGTGCCGCTCAAGACCTTTCGGGGTCGCAGTCTCGCCTTCGCGGCTCGAAGCGCGAAGTGCCCTTCCCGCGCCCACAAGTTGTCCGGAAGACCCACTTGCCGAAGTCAGAGAGCGAAGGCTTTCGGAGCGAGCCCTGCTCCGACTGCGTGGTGGCGGGTTAACCCGCGGGCGAAGCAGCAATCAGCCGTCGCACCACTACGCTCGCCATGGTGAGGCCGAACGTCCCGGTGACGAAGGGGGCAGTGCCATCGATTCGCGGGCGCCGGTCACAGTCGTTCAAACCGTTCTTTCCACCTGGACATACACACTGAAACCCCACGCCTGCATCATAGCTGATCGGGGACGGCGCAATCGGGTCCTCCGTGCTGAACACAGCCTCGATACCTACGGGCTGCCCACGCAGCAGCTCGACACCGTGCTGCTCACGCAGGATCTTGCGAAGCGAACGCGCGAAGGGGTCCTTCGTCGTATTGGTCAGATCGTCGACCCGCAGCGCCGTCGGGTCGAGGCGAGCAGCTGCGCCCATCGAGGAAACAACAGGCAACCCTCGCTGCAAGCACGTCGCGAGCAAGTGCGCTTTCGCGGTGAGGTTATCGATGGCGTCGACCACATAGTCCACCTGACCACTGAGAAGCGCGTCGCTCGTGTCCTTGCTGTAGAACTGCTGGACCGCGTCGATCTGCGACGTCGGGTGCACTAAGCGAAGACGCTCCGCCATCACTTCGACCTTCGAGCGCCCCACCGTGCCCTTCATGCATTGGAGTTGGCGGTTGTTGTTGGTGATGCAGATCCGGTCGAAGTCTATCAGCGCGAGCTGCCCGACCCCGCTACGCGCCAAGGCCTCCGCGGCGAACGAACCCACG
>JBDKJZ010000474.1:0-4647 GCA_039796375.1 Pseudomonadota bacterium | reverse complement strand
GTTCGTTTCACGGATACTTGCTGCGCTCGCCTTGAGCCCCCCACGATTCGGGTCGTATATTCGGACGACGCACCCTGGGTAACCCCGCGGCGCCTGACACCCGTCCCCATTGGATTTGGATAGGAAGTGATTGAAGCAATGAAGTGGGGTTCTGAAGCCAAAGCGTGTGCTTGGACAGTCGGGTTGGTATTTGCGCTATCCGCAACAACGGGCTGCAGCACCGACCACAAAGATGTGACGCGCTGGGCGCAGACTGAGCACGGGCCTCGGAAGCTCGCGGCCGTCTTGCAGCACGACAAATACGAGAACGATCTGCGCGTGGCCGCCGCGATGTCGCTCATCACGATGAAGCCAAGGAAAGGCAAGAGCATCGGCATCGATTTGATGCTCTCCACACTCGCGACTCTCTCGCCACAGGTGCGCGCCCGCGTGCTCGACGGACTGGTGCCGGCGCTCGCTGAGATCTTGCGCGCGCCACCCCCCGAATCTATCGCTCAGGGTGACCCGAGCGTTCAGCCCAAGGACGCCGCGTTCGAATTACTCACCCATGAAGACCCTGTCCTGGTCGAAAACGTTGCCTCCCGCGAGACCCTCAAAGCTGCCTTGATCGGGTGGGCGCTTGCCGATTTCTGGCGGCGCATCGATTCGCCCGGGCAAAAAGTGAGCCTCGAACAGATGATCAAGCAGCTCGGGCCCGAAGCAGCACGCGGGTTGCCGAAGCTGCTGAAGCCTGACTCGGACAAACTGGATCGCCTCGCAGCGCTGATCGCGGAAGTGGGGGACGCGCCCACCAAGGAGTCCACCTCCACGCAGCTGGCAGCCGTCGCCGCCGACGTCGCGTCAAAGGCGTGGCTCGAGCGCAAGACGCCCGAACTGAACGAAGCGAACAAGACCTCGGGACTCGTAGTCAACCCTGACGCGCTTCAGAAGCAGCTGTTGCAGTATCAGGAAGAGACCCTGTTCCGCGTGTTTGGTTCGATCAAGCGGATCGGCGGCGCCGCTTCGGTGGACTTCTTGTTAGCGTTCGCTCAGGAGGCTCGCGCCGAGAAACAGCGGGCAACGGCACTCGCGGCGCTGCAAGGCAACCTGGCGAGCGCGACCCCCAAGCAGCTGGGGCTCATCCTGGCGCTCGCGCAGGACGACGCGACCCCGGACTTGGTGCGTGACCTGGCCCTGCGCTGCGTGAGTGAACTACCGCGCGCCCAGGTTATCGAGCCCCTTTACGGGCTATTCAGCAACAAGAACTGGAAGGTCCGTTGGGCCGCAGCCGAGCACATCCTGAAGATGAGCGAAGCCAAACACCTGCCGGACTTCATGGCTCACCTTGGGAAGATCGAGGATATGGCGATCACCGAGGCGCTACGCTACGGCACGCTGATTAGCGAACTCAAGGGTGAGCCAAGCCCCGCCTCAACGATCGATGAGTTCGCAAAGAGCACGGAGCGCCCGGTAGTCCGGGTGACCGCGCTCGGTTACTACTATGCCGTTGGCAGCGCCAAAGATTTGGCAAAGGTGGAACGTTATTCGGCGGACCTTGAGCCAGTTCCCAGCTGCGCAGAGAACGCCCAGGATTGCGAGTGGAAGTGCGCGGCGAAGGCAGTAGCAACGGTTGGTGACTACATCGAGTTCTGCGTCAAACCCGAGATGATCGGCCGAAAGTCGCCAGACACCGCGCAGGCTGGATCCGATCCAGAGGGCGGCTCCGCAAAAGCTTCGCAAGCTGAAGGCAACCCGCGGTAAGCTCCCCTTTCCCGAACCCAGGTTTTCCAATCACCCCGCTCAGATCAGGCCCCGCATGAGTGACACCAAGACCATCCGATCCTTCCAATGCCGAGATCACCTTTGGCAAAAATTCGAAGAGATGGCCACAGAGCTGGAGTGCTCCGTGGATTACCTGATCAACGATTCGATGAAGCAGTACGCTCGGCAGCGCGGCTACGGCACCTCCCGAGCAGACGGCCCACCGGCGCCGAGTCGCACCGCGCTTGGGGTGCCTCAGCCGCCCGGGTCCCCCGCCTTTCCGCCTTCGGAACACGCCGAAAACTCGAACCCGGTTGCGGCCGATGTCACACCGCCACCCATCCTCATGGCACCGCTAGAGGCGCCGCTGCCGCCGCCGCCACCACCGCCGCCCGCTGCCAAGCCACCGCCTGCCCGCAGTCGCGGAGCCGCTGCGCCCCCTGTCGGCCGCATACACTCCCCACCCCCTCCGCCTCCGCCCCGCAAGGCGACCCCATCTCCCGCGCCACCTCCACCACCTCCTCCTCCGGGGCTCAGTCGCGTCGCCCCGCCCCCTCCGCCCGTCCCCGTCGCTCCCGGAATGGCGAGCGTAGTCGCACCCCCGCCGCCACCACCTCGTGGTGCACCTCCTGCGCCCCGCCAGAAGGTGCTGACTTGTGTCTACCAGGGAGAGGCCTATCAGGTCACCAAGGAACGCTTCATCATTGGCCGAGGCAAACAGACGACCGAGCTCACCATTAAGGACCCGAACGTCTCTCGGCAGCACGCCATGGTTGAGCTGATGAGCGGCAAGTACTTCATGGTCGACATGGGTTCGACCAACGGTGTCGAGTTCGAAGGCAAGCGCGTGCAGCGTCATGAGATCCAACACGGTGATACATTCCGTGTGTGTGACCATGAGCTGGTCTTCACCTACGAATAAGTCCGAGCATGCCGACCCCCTGAGCCCACCGCGTCCATGCGAATCGCTGTTATTGGCGCGGGTGCGCTCGGACGAGCGTTCGCCGCAGCGCTAAGACGAGCAGGCGCAGACGTGACGCTGGTCACTCGACAGGGCCATGAGCAGTCTGCGCAGTTCACCGTGTGTCACCGGGGACTCTGGGACCAGCTGCGAGCGGTAACACTACCGGTCTCCTCGACGCTGCCCGTCGCCGAGCTCTATCTACTTGCGATTCGCGGCGAGCAGCTGGAGGAAACGCAAGTGGAACCCCTACTGGCGGCGCTGAGAGAGACGCAAATGCCCGTGCTGCTGCTGTCTCCCGTCTTGCCGGCAGGCGCAGCGCGCATGCGAGAACGCTTGCCGGAGGTGATCCTCAGTATGCCTGCAGTCGCCTGCCATTGGCATCCGGAACACCAGCGCCTCGACTTTTGGTCTTCGCGTTTCGCCCCTACAGAAATTGAGCCAAGCACACGCACTCCAGGTGCGAGCCGAACGTTCGTGCGCTTACTTCGCCGCGGAGGTATCGCGGCACGAGTGACCCCTGATGTCGCGCGCGCTGGCGTCGCGACCACAGTGGCGTTCTTTCCGCTTCAGGTGGCCGTGGTGGCGGGGGGGCGCTTGCTCTCCTGGCCTCGGACCCCCGAGCTCTTGCAGCAGATCGGACTTGCGCTGCGTGAAGCCTCCACGCTCGCGCGCCAGCTCGGGCCGATTGCGCTTGGGATCCGCGTCTTGGTGGGGTTAGCGAGCTTCCCAAGCTTGTTGCGCCTCGGCTGTCGTGTCGTGCCGTACCTGCAGCCCTCGCTGGTGCGCTTTTTAGAGCACCACTTTGGCCCCAAGCTGCTCGCGCAGCATCGCCTCTTCACCGCGCAAATCGCACAGCTGGGTCTTGAGCACGGCTGCCCGACACCTCACCTGAGCCGTCTCATGGCTCTGGCGAACGAGCGCTGCGGAAGTTCGAAAGCTCAGCACTAGAAGAGTGTCCTATGCGTGACCCAAGACCGACACCGGCTTCAATGCAGAGATCGCTCTGGCCGCGTTTCGCAATCGCGTTGGCACTCGGGACGCTTGTTTGCCCCTCACCCGTAGCTCTTGCCGGCGCGCAGGTGCCCGAAGAGTCAGCCAGCGTCGAGTTCCCAAGCGATGACGAGCCGCTGTTCTTCGTCCCGCTAAGTTCACCAGAAGCGGCCCGTAGCCAGCGACGTGGGGCTGCACGCCTCGGCGTGCGGTTACCCCTCTACGGCTTCGCGCCCAAAAGCGGCCCGTGTGACAGCCGTTGGTTGCTCGTGGGCCCCCAAGCTTGGGTGTGTGAAAGTCGCGTTAGGTTCAGCGACTGGGTCGCGGTGCAAGCCAACCGGCACACTCTGTTCAGCGATGGGCTGCCGTTTGCCTATCACTACGTCGGAGACGATGGCAGCTTCGGCTACGAAGACCTCTACGTCGCGGAAGAAGTCGCCCCCGCCAGCCAGCTCGAGCCGGGGTTTGCGGTCGGCATTCAGCGTACCCAGCTCAAGCCGGAAGGTGAGCTGTATGGTTTCACGACGCACGGTCTCTGGATCCCGATGCGAGACCTGCGACCCGTGAGGGCCTTGGACTTTCAGGGTGCGACGCTCGGGGCGGATTCCCCGTATCCCGTCTGGGTCGTCGAAGACCAGATCGCTCTCCAAGACCAGCCGGGGGTCGCCCGTGCGACTAACGCGAGAGTCTTCGCCCAGCGCTTCGCGCGTTACCAAGTACTCGAACGCACAACCGTGCGCGGCGCCGAATACTTCCGTGTAGATGAATCCCAATGGCTACCAGCGAAGGGCCTCCGCGAAGCCAGGCCAGCGCCGCCACCGGCTGGACTCAAGCCTCATGAGCGCTGGATCGCCGTTGACGTTGACCAACAAACACTGGTCGCTTACGAGGGCTCACGTGCGGTGTTCGCCACGTTAGTCTCAACGGGAAGAGGGATCGAAGGCAGCGAACTA
>JBDKJZ010000473.1:0-4672 GCA_039796375.1 Pseudomonadota bacterium | reverse complement strand
CGGAGTGCCGCTGCTGACGAGTCTGCGTGACTAACACCATTGTGCTGACCACTGCAGCGTAGAGGCCGAGGATGCCCTGCAACCAGTGGAATGGAGGCGCGTCCCAAGGAGCCCAACCGGATCCGGCTACGATCGCATTAGCGAGCCCCCATACGAGTACAAGGATGAGCAGGATATAGATTGTACATGGGTGCCCGAGCTCGGCCGTGACCACTTCGACGAGACGTTGATGCCGGTCACGTTTGTTCTCGGCCTGCGTGTGAATAGAAGCGACCACGCCGACATGCTCATTCAGCGGGTTTGCGGGGGGTGGGCGTGAGGTCATCTGCGTTACCTACAAGCACGATTTGGGCCACCTGCGGTTCGCGGAGTAAGCTAGCCCGACGCGTCCCGGCCCGCCGTCACTTCTTGCAAGTGCCGCGCTCGCAGGTTTTTTTGTTGCACGGCTTGTTGCATTGCCCGCAATTGTCGTTGTCTGTGTTTGTGTCGACGCACGTGCCGCCGCACGCCGAAAGGCCAGCGTCGCACTGGCTGGTGCACTGACTGTTCACGCACGTTACCGTGCCGCCAGTGACGCTCGGGCAGGCGCCGCCACACTGACCACAGTGTGAGGCGTTCGTAGCGGTATCGATGCATTCATTGCCGCATCGCACCCGATTACCCTCGCAGGCGAAGTCGCACTCCCCTCCCACACAGCGCGGCGACGCGTTGACGGGAGGCACGCACGCCGCTCCGCAAGCACCGCAGTTCGCAGCATCCGTAGCAAGGTTCACACACGAGTCACCGCAGGAGGTTTCCGAACCGCAAGTGGCTGCGCAAGCCCCCAAAGAGCACACTTCATCTGCGCGGCACGTCGCGCCACACGCGCCGCAATGGTTCTCGTTGGACGTCACATCAATGCACGCGCCTGCGCAATTTCTGAGTCCGTTGTTGCACTGGATGCCGCATTCAGCCCGAGCGCAGATCGCAGTGCCGCCTGTCACGCTTGGACAGCTCTCCCCGCAGGCTCCGCAGTTTTGGGTATCGGCGTCTAGCGTGATGCATTCTCCGTTGCAATACGAGTAGCCGTCTTCGCACTGCAGTTGGCACTCGCCCGCTGCGCAAGCCGGCTGCCCGTTGGCCCCGCCCGGGCACATGTTTCCGCACGCTCCGCAGTGCGCGGCGTCGACGGCGACCGACACGCATGTGCCCTCGCAGTTCTGCCCAGCGCCGTTGCAGGTGAGGCTGCAAGCGCCTGCATTGCAGACCTCCTCGCTGGCGCAGCTTTGCAAGCACGCGCCGCAGTGCGAGGGGTCACTCGCCGTACGCACGCACGCGCCATCACAGTCGGCGAAGCCGGGATCGCAAACGCGAGCGCAAACTCCGTTGTTGCAAGTGACGCTAGCGTTGGCCGGCGCGTCGCAAGGGTTACCGCATGTTCCACAATTGGCGACGTCGGTCAGAATGTCGACGCAGGCGTTGTCGCACTTATCGCCATCAGTGTCGCAAGTGAACGAGCATTGAGTACCTTCGCAGGTTGGAACTCCATGGCGCGGCGTTGGGCATTGGTTGTCGCAAGCGCCACAGTGTTGAGGCGCGCTTGTGGTGTCGACACAAGCCGCGGAGCAGTCGGCTTTTCCCGCCGCGCAGCTGTCAGCGCATTCCCCGTCTGAACACACTTTTCCGCTCGCGCACGCGACCCGACAATCGCCACAGTGTCGTGGATCACTCAGTAAGCTTACGCATTCGCCTTCACAGGCGCTGAACGGCGCGTGGCAGACCACCTCGCAAGTGCCAGCTACACAGGCAGTGTCGCCGCCGTATTGCCCCGCACAGAACTGACCGCAGCCGCCACAATTGCGGGCATCGGAGAGCGGATCCACACAGCTAGACCCGCAGGCTAAGAACGGTGCGTTACACGCGAAGCTGCAAGCGCCGCTCAAGCAAACCCCAGTCCCGTTCATGGGGGCGCTGCAGGTGGCCCCGCACCCGCCACAGTTCATCGGATCCGCGCTAAGGAGGACACAGGCGCCACCGCATGTCGTCGCGCCCTCTTCACACGCCGTCGCGCCCTCTTGCTTCTGACCCAGGCGAACGCACAGGTTGGTCGAGGCCTCGCATTCGTAACCGGCAAGGCACTGTTGCGCAGCGTCGCAAGCCTTGCCTTCTAGACTGAGTGACAGGTTGGGCTCGCAGCCAATGGCTACACCGATCCACGCGAGTAAAAACAATAGCCGGGATAACATCAAAAAGTCCCTCGCGCAGTGGCGGCGCAGCCCCCAATGCCACAGGTGAGTGCAACGCCTGGCGACGACGCTTCACTGCGACGGTTCAGCAAGACGAGGATTCCGCCGGTCGCCAACACACCGCCTCCCACTACGACGAGGATGCTTGCCGTCTTTTTTTGCCGCTCCATAGCTTCGACGCGCGCCTTGAACTCCACCTGGGACTCTGCCGCGGCGGCAGCAGCTTCTTCGGAACGACGCAAGAGCTCGAACACCAAACCACCCCCGAGCAACGCCGCTCCCGAACCCAATACGATCCAGGGCGCAACGCCGAAGCGGCGCGGACCCGTGGGTGAACGACGCTCTGCGCCTGACCGCGAGTCGAAGCTCGCCGCCGATACCGATGCGTAGTCTGGAGACGGCTGCAAGTTCACGCTAAAGTCCTTCGGTTCGTTCGCCAGTAGCTTCACATCGGCTAGCACCTCTCGGTGGCCCTTCAACGTGATGACGACGCGATGGACGCCGAGCGCAAATTCACCCGTGTACGGCGTGACGCCGACTTCGCGACCGTCGATCGAGACGTCAGCGCCGGTCGGCGCCGACATGAGGCTCAGCTGCTGGAACCCTTTCCGAGATAACAACGTCGAGAGCGCTGTTACACGGGCGCGAACCTCGGAGGCATTTCCGGTATCGGGGCCGCGCCGCAGGTAGTCGCGATACCAGCGCAGGGCCGCACTCGTGTCATCGATGCGGTCATACGCGCGCGCGATGTTGTAGGAGAGCGCCGGGCTTGGCGCCAAGCGGTCCGCTTCAAGGAACCAGCGCACCGCCTGTGCGTAACGATGGCTCCGGTAAGCCTCTACACCTTGCTCAAAGCGCGCTTTGGCTGCGCTGCGCCGGGCCTCGAACAGCGCCTCAGTACTCGAATTTTGTGCCATCGCAGGACGCACCTGCAAAACGGTCGCCAACGCCAAAACGCTAGTAACGAGTGCGGTTCGCGCGCCTGCAACACACCGTGCCAGGGTCGTCTGGGCCATTCAATACGGCTGCATCAAGTCGAGCGCAGAGTCCCGTTTGGGTGAAGCTCGAGGGGGGGGGGGCACGTCTGCGACCACCGTCGCCTCGGGCGGGGCAGCTGAGGGCTCTGGTGGCGGTTGCCGCTGCGGTTCAGAGACACGCGATGGGACGACCGACTTGACGCGGACAGCCGCGGGCACCAACGCTGCAGCTAGGTGGTCCTCCGCGGGTGAACTTTGAGCTGGAGCCGGGGGCTCAGAGTTGTCCTCGCCACTCTTGGTCTGCTCTGGCTCAGCACTGGGATGCGATGCCGTCGCAGGTGCAGAGGCTTCTACAGCCTCCGAGCTGGCGCCCTGCAACGACCACGCCGCACTCGCAAGGACTAGTGCCGTAGTCGCTGCTGCCATCAAGACGGTACGCCAATACCAACGTCTTGGCGGGACGGGTTTCAACGACCCGCTCGTAGAAGACGTTACTGACGACGCAGAAAGCGGCGCGAGTGAGCGCCCGGTGCGCGCCAGCCACTTCGTACCCAACGAGCCGCCCGTAGCGTCAGTTTGAATCCCCTGCTGGTTGAGCCAGTCAGCGAGCTTTTGCCCCACCTCGAAGATCGAAGAGGGGCGCTGCGCGCGATCCTTCGACAGCCCGCTTGCGAGCACGCTCCACAGTTGGGCGTCGGCACCGTTCGCTGGCTCTGGAGTGTCTTCAACGATGCTTCGCCACAACGCTTGATAGTTTGACCGGGCAAAGGGGGTCTTACCGGCAATAGCTTCGTAGAGCACGACGCAGAACGACCAAATATCCGACCGGAAATCTATATCGTCTTGGCCGCACACTTGCTCCGGCGACATGTACTCTGGGCTCCCAATCAGCGTGCCACTGGCAGTCATGTGGGAAGGCGCACCGCTCGTGAGCTTGGCGATGCCAAAGTCGAGCAACTTGGGTTGTTGTTCTTCGCCGTCGCTGCAAATGAAGATGTTGTCCGGCTTCAGGTCGCGATGGACCACGCCCTGCGCGTGCGCGAGTGACAGACCCTCGACAATCGGCAGCAGTAGCCTCACGGCCTCTACGCAAGAAAGTGGACCCGCGCGTCGCAGCAGCTCCGAAAAACTCTCGCCCTGGAGCAGCTCCATCACAATGAAAGGCTCGCCGGCTTCCGACTCTTCGATGTCGAACACGCGAACGATGCTCGGATGAACCAACTTCGCGATCGCGCGCGCCTCCGTGATTAGACGCTTGAGCGAATCGTCGTGGTTCTGCCCGGCGCGCAGCCACTTGATGGCCACCGGGATCTCCAGCCGGACGTTCACGGCTCGCCAAACGGTGCCCATCCCGCCTTGTCCAATCAGGCTCTCGATTTGATACTTGCCACCAACCAGTGAACCCACGGGCGGTCCCCCGGTCCGAGCATCCCCGTCAACATCAAATGACAGATCTTCAGGGTCCGGCGA
>JBDKJZ010000472.1:0-4676 GCA_039796375.1 Pseudomonadota bacterium | reverse complement strand
TGGGAAACTGACGCGGACGGTGCTCGAACCTTCGCCCAGGTGCTCGAGGCGACGGGCGAGGCGCTTCATTTCTGCATCGACACGCTCGGCCGCGGCGAGCATTTCTTTGCCTAGACTTGAGACCGCATAAGAGGCACCCACGCGCTCGAAGAGGCGCCCTGCCGTAGCTTCAAGCGCTGCTATGCGGCGTGTGACCGTCGAAGTGTCGACCCCGAGCTCACGGGCGGCTCCCTTCACGTTGCCGGCGCGAGCGAGAGCGAGAAAGAAGCGGAGATCGTCCCAGTCCATGCTTGCCGTGCAACCTTGCATCGAGCGATGCAGAAACACCAGTTGAGAAGCGCAGGGCGAAACCGATAGACCGGATACCTGAGGGCAAATCACTGCCCCATAGCAAGGAATCCACATGTTTCGACTCGATGGAAAAACTGCATTGATCACTGGCGGCACAAGCGGAATAGGGCGTGCAACAGCCGAACTCTTCGTCGCCCAGGGGGCTCGGGTTATCGCTTGTGGTCGCCACGTCAGCGCCGATAACCAAGCCGCGGATCCAGGCCGAGCACTGGAGGTTTCGGCTGATGTCACCCGCGCCGCCGATCGGGCGAGCTTAAAAGCGCTTGTCACCCAAGAGTTCGAAGGGCTCGATATCCTGTTTGTGAATGCTGGGGTCGCTGACTTTCCGCTTTTTGAAGAAGTGGACGAAGCGCGCTTCGACGCCTTGATGGACGTCAACTTCAAAGCCGCCTTCTTTACCATTCAGGCGTTGCTCCCCACGCTACGGCCCGGAGCGAGCGTCATCCTCACGACGTCGATAGCCAACAGCGTCGGTCTCTCCCGACTCTCGCTCTACGGAGCCAGCAAAGCTGCGCTCTCATACCTCGCGAAGAGCCTCTCGGCCGAGTTTGCCCCACGCCAGATCCGCGTGAACGCGCTCTCGCCCGGCCCAACAGAGACGCCAATCCACGCCAAGTACGGAGCGCGCCTCACTCCCGAAGCGATGCAGACGATGGGGCAAGAGACGATGAGTCGGTCCCTCGCAGGCAGACTCGCGAGCGCCCAGGAAGTTGCGCAAGCGGCCCTCTACCTCGCGAGCGACGCTTCAAATCTCTTGCGCGGTCATGAACTCGTGATTGACGGCGGGATCGGGCTTTAACCCTTCGGCTACCCGGGTCAGATTCGTAACCAGTCTTGCCGGCGCGCCCGCGACGGGGTCCTGCGGGCGAACCGTCGCGGGCATCTGCCGATGCTTTGTTCGGCGACTTAGCGCATCGAGCTGAGGCTAGGACTAAGACTCGACTATGACGTAGGTCAGGGAGATGAGCGCGCCCTCGCGCTCAAGCTCTGAGCGCATGTATGCCTCTACCTTCGCGACCACTCCCTCACAGCCCCACGCGAAGGATGCGGCCATCAAGAACGCGCGCCCTGCCCAGCTGAAGCTGGTGCAGCCAGCATCGCGCGCGAAAACGCGCTGCGAGCGTTTTTCCCAGGTGGTCTCTTTCAACAAGGTTAGGTCGCCAAGATCGTCAGTCTTCTTGGCGCAACGTACACCGACTGGGGTGGGATGGGTCGGGGATTCAGTGACGAAGGTCCAGCTGCCGCCAAGGCCTTGAATCACACCCCTTGAAGCTGCCTATCGTCCTTGGGCCAGTGGCAGCGTTCGGTTCGGGGCGCCTCTGCAGCCCTCTTCAATGGATTGACACCCGAGTCAAAATCGCTTTTGGAGCGCCTCGCTATCCTCCTCTTTTCGAGTCAGCGGATCGGTCGTCGGTCAGGATAGTCGTAATTGCTACGGTTATGGCAAAGCCCTGTAGACGCTCCATCACCAGTGGGTTTGCTCATTAACCGTCGGCCCACCCCGTCGCCGCCCGGATCTCCCCGCAGACCTCCTCGTCCACCTCGTGCAGCAGCGCCTCACACAAGGCACTGGCGGCTTCAGCGCCGCCCAGCTGCCCGAGCGCCCACGCGGCGTGGCCCCGCACGAGCGAAGACGGGTTCTCGCGTAGACACGCGATGAGCGCAGGGACGCTGCCTGGGTCACCGCTGTTGCCGAGCGCGGTGACTAGATTGCGCTGTAGCCGCGGGCGGCTAACGCGCGAGAGCGCGCTGCCGCTCACTAAGCGCCGGTAACCCGCCGAGCCGAGTGTCAGCCAGTCGAGCAGGGGCGGAGCTTGGGTTCCTGCGCGTGGCGCGAGATCGGGCGAACCCGGTGGCAGTTTGCGCGAGTGGTTGTAGGGGCACACCGCTTGGCAGAGGTCGCAGCCGAAGATGTGGGCGCCGAGCTGGGAGCGGTGTTCAGCCGGGATAGCTTCGCGGTTCTCGATAGTCAGGTAGGAAATACAGCGGCGCGCATCGAGCGTGTAGGCTTCAACTAACGCGCCGGTGGGGCAAACGTCGAGGCACGCCGTGCAGCTGCCGCAGCCGGGGGCGACGCCGCTGACCTGGTGGTCAGTTCCGGAGTCGAGGTCTTCGGTGGGCTCAAGCGTCGGTAGCGCAAGATCCAAGAGCAGCTCGCCGAGCAACACGTAGCTGCCGACTCCGGGGATAATACTCAGGGTGGATTTGCCGGTGAACGCGATGCCGGCGCGGCGCGCCGCTTCGCGCTCTAAGAGCGGAGCGGTGTCCACGCAGGCGCGGGCCCGCAGGCTGTGGCCCGTGACGTCCGCGACGTGCTGCGCGAGCTGCAACAGTTTGTGCTTGATCACGTAGTGGTAGTCGTCGCCTCCGGCGTAGGCCGCGACGTAGCCGGTTGGGCCCGCGTCGTCGCGCTTGCCTGAGGGACCGTTTGAAAGGGGGGAGCCGTTGGACGGGGAACCGGCAAGGGTGGGGCGCTTGTGCGGCAAAGCCACGACAATCATCGAGCGGGCGCCGTTCAAGAGGCGCGCCGGATCGTGGCGAACTTGATCGAGGTAGGCGAGGTCCGCGTGGTAACCGTTGTCGAGCCAGCGCCGCAGCACGGGGGCGGCGGCCATGAACGGTGCGGCGGAGGTGAAGCCGACCCGCGCGAATCCAAGCTCGCGGCCCAATTGCTCAAGCCGCGGGATCCAGACCTCTGGCGGCTCGGGCCGGTTTTCAGCGCGCGGTTCGAACAGCTGTCCGGTGGTGGGGTCGTCTTGCGGCATTTGGCTAAAGATTTCGCTCTTTGTCCCTGACTGTGGCGGCTCAAGGGCGAGCGCTTAACGAAGCGTGCAGCTGGGGGCTTGCGAGGGTCACTTCGGTTGGAATAAACGAGCGCACAGCCTGTCGAGGCGGGCGCGGCAGCGGCTCCCTTTTTCTTTGAGTGCGCGCCGGGAAATGCGGAGGTTCCGTGATTGAGATTACGAACTTGTTCAAATACTACGGGCAGCGCCGGGCGGTTGGGCCTTTGTCCTGCCGCATCGAAGCGGGGGAAGTGGTGGGATTACTCGGCCTGAACGGCGCCGGCAAGACTACCACGCTGCGCATCTTGGCTTGCGATCTGTTGCCCTCAGGCGGCAGCGTCTCCGTCGACGGGATCGACGTGGTGGCCCAGCCCGAGCGGGTGCGCTCGCTGATCGGCTACCTCTCGGATACGCCGCCGCTCTATGACGAGATGAAGGTCGGCGCGTACTTGAAGTTCGCGGCTGAGCTTCGCCGGGTGCCGAAGGCGGACGTCCAAGCCTGCGTAGAAGACGCAGCTCGCTTGACCGGGCTCACGCACGTGCTGGGCGATCCGATCACGTCCTTGTCGCACGGGTACCGGCAGCGTGTCGGGATCGCTCAGGCGATCGTGCACAAGCCGAAGCTCGTCGTGCTCGATGAGCCAAGCTCGGGCTTAGATCCCGTGCAGATCAAAGAGATGCGCAGCTTGGTGCGCGGCCTGGGCGAGAAACACACCGTGCTCGTGTCGAGTCACAACCTGCCGGAAATTAGCCAAATGTGCGACCGCTTGCTGGTGATCGGCGACGGCACGATCGTGGCTTCCGGAACTGAGGCCGAGCTGGTTCGGACCATGACCGTGGGTGAATCGATTGAGCTGACCGTGTTGCTCGCTCCGGGTTGGGACGCGGACAAGGGAGCCGCGTGGCTGAAGGGGCTCGCTGAGGTCAAAGCCGCTGAGCTCGTCAAGTCTCGGGACTTGACGCCCGGGGCGGTGACTTACGCTGTCCTGTCGGAGCATGACGTGCGTGCTCAGCTGGCCGCAGCCGTGGTCGGCGCCGGGCACAGCTTGCTCGGTCTAGGGAAGAGTGAGCGTGAGCTCGAGAGTGTGTTTGGAAAGCTGGCCCAGGGCCGCGAAAGTGAGGCCGCATGAGAGGCGCCGCGTTGATAGCACGCCGCGAAATTGGCGCGTACGTACGTTCCCCCTTGGGAGCGATCGTGATTTCGGTCGCGCTGCTGCTGAACGGGATCTTGTTCTATGTCTTCGCCCTCAGTCAGGAGATGAAATCCGGAGAGATGCTCGGGCATTTCTTTTACTACGCGAGCGGCGTCACGGCCGCGGCCTCGCTCTTTCTCAGCTTTCGCCTGATCGCGGAAGAGCGGCAGACCAAGACGTTCACGTTGCTCTCGACTTCGCCGGTCAGTGACGCGGAGATCGTGCTTGGCAAGTTCGCGTCGGCCCTGTTCATGGTCAGCGTCCTGACGCTGTTATCGCTGCACATGCCCGTGCTCTTGTACATTCAGGGTAAAGTCAGCCTCGGGCACATCGCGGTGGGGTACTTGGG
>JBDKJZ010000471.1:0-4679 GCA_039796375.1 Pseudomonadota bacterium | reverse complement strand
TGTGCGGGCAGGCGTTGGGCGGGAGCGCGCGCACGAGGTGATCAAGAGGCATGCGGTTGCAGTTGCACTTGAGATGCGTGAGAAGGGCCTGATTGAGAACGACCTGGTGGCGCGTCTCGGTGCTGACCCGGCGATTCCTCTGAGCGCCGCACAGCTGCACGAAGCGCTCGCCAGGCCGCTAGAGTTTGTGGGCACGGCGACCGAACAGGTTCAGGCGTTTTCCGCGAGAGTTGCTGACCTCGCCAGCCGGCATCCGAAGGCAGCGGCGTACCGCTCCGAGCCGATACTCTAGTCTAACGCTGACCGGTTCCCTCTACGACACGTCGCGGGGCGGCAAAGCTCGGGAGCATGAGCTAACGACAACTGAGGGAAGTTGCCCAGAGTTCGTGGTTCTCTCCCGAGCGCACCATGTATACGGTCAGCGCACGATCGCCGCTGAGCGCAGTGACTCCACTGTGGGCGTCCTTGGCCGTGGGAGAAACAGCGATCGACGGCGATATCGCCGTCAGCTTGGAATCGAAGACTTGCGCTACGATACGCTGGGCCCCCAAGGGCCCGCTCGTCCACTGAACCAAGACGTGCCCATTGGGTAGGCCCAGCGCAAATGGCGCTGTGGGCGCAGGGTCCTCAAGGGCGAGCCGCTTGGCGTCATCGGGCAGCGCTGGGGCGGTCGAGACAGCGATGAACAGATTGCCGGTGGAGCTTCCTCCCACCTGCTGCAGCGTCGCATCGAAGGCGACAAGGATGCGCGAGTCCACGTGGGTTACGCTGGGGACCCCGAGACGCTCCGCGTCCACGCGGACAACCGTCAGATCGCCCTGCGGGATCCCTTGAGGAGTGACCACGCCCAGCGTGAGTTGGCCTCGATCCCCACCCGAACGAAAAGCGAGGACAATGTTGCCATTGCTGAGCGTGGTCGCGATCGGGACGCTGATGTTCTCGAACTTGGAGGGCCAAAGCTGCCGGTCGATATCGCCTGTCTTGGTGGCGAGTCCCTGCTTGTTGAGGCCGAACGGAAGGGGAGTCCTGGCGTCGAGGAATATCTGGCTTTGTAGTGTCGTCGCGGCTCGGCTGACTCCGTAAGCGGGATTCCCAGGATGCGTAAACGGAGTCACACTCGACAGCGGACTGGTCCCGGTGTCCGTGAACGGGTCGTAGACGTTGAGATTCTCAAGGTCCAGCTCTTGCCCCATCGCTTGGCGGCTGGTCTTCGCGAAGCCGACCTTGATGCGCCGAGGATTCGAGGCCACTGCTAGAGTGGGTCGCAGTCCCGGCTGCGCATACTCGGCGATGCGCTCGGGGCCGGCGCTCACCGTGCATACCGGCCCGACGCTGGCTGTGGTGAGATATGTACTCGACTCGATCGCCTGCGGAGGTGCGGACGTTGACGGAGGCTGAAGGAAGAACGCGTAGGCTAGGCCAGTCGCTCCGGCCAGCGCGCAGAAGGTCAGAGTGACCAGCCTGGCTCGGTTCCGAGGAGGGTCCGCGGGTTCGGCAAACCCCGGTGGTTCAAGGGGCTGCGAGATTGGTGGCGCTGGATTTCGGGACTGAGCCAGCGGTGCGCCCGCTGCGATCGGTGAGTTGCCTCCGACTCTCGTGGAGGGAGTTGGCCCGCGGGAGATGGGCGGCCGTGGTCGCGAGGACGGGGGGGACGCGCCAGGGCGGGACGGGGGGGACGGGCGCGGCTCTGTAGTCGCGGCAACGCCGGGACTGGAAGGTATCTCCGCCCGTGGGGGCGAAAGGGGCCCGGACCCGAGGGCCTCGAGCGCACGCTCTATTCTAGAGGCGCCAAACTGCACGGTCAGGTCCTCCACGTCATCATCCGCTATGGTGAGAAATGGAACTCTTTCTTCGACCCGGGCTGTCGTCCCGCTCAGGTTGGAGGCGGACTCCAGCGCGGGGTGGATCAACCCAGCGTGAATATCATTGGCTCTCGCTTCAAACTCGGGATAGCGATCGAGGGGAGGCGCCGTGCGCGTCCCAGCAGGACTCAGCTCGGGCTTGCGGGGGGTATCGGCGTAGCCCGGCGGAAGCGCCCAGGAGAGCTCGGCCACTTGGAACGCGGGCAACCACTCTCCCCAGCCGCTCCGGGTGACGAGAGTGTGCACCGCCAAGGCTTCGGACGAGAGTGAGAAAGTGAGCTCGCCCTCGTCGACTGGGTGCTCGACTCCGTCTTTGTCCACCCAGGACCATTCCCGGTTTTCCTGCACACTCGCTCCTCCGCGTGGATTCGTGGTTCGTTCGCCAGTTCCGCCGCCGCACCACAGCAGGGTGAGCGACAGGAATCAAGCCTGACGCTGCGTGAACTGGGCGAATCGCTTCTTGTCGTTGGCCTTGAAGTAGGCTTCCGTCCCTTCGATGTGGCCGGCCTGCACCGCCGTGTCTAGAGCGTCATCCAAGAGTTGCATTCCCCGGCCCTTTCCGGCCCCAATAATCGAGTTGAGCATGCCCGGGTTGGCTTCCCGGATCGCACCACCGAGGCCTTTCTCCCTCAGCAAGATTTCGTGGATGCCCATGCGCCCTCCACCGATCTTGCGACAGAGGATCTGCGAGATGATTGCTTGTAGCGACTCGCTGAGCATTCCGCGCGCTTGCTCTTTCTGATCGGGCGGAAACACGTCGACGATTCGGTCGATGGTCTTGGCTGCGCTATTGGTGTGCAGCGTCCCGAAGATCAGCACGCCCATGCTGGCTCCCTCCATCGCCAGCGAGATCGTCTCAAAGTCGCGCATCTCGCCCACCAGGATCACGTCGGCGTCCTCGCGCAGGGCGGCCTGCAGGGCAGCGGAAAAAGACTCGGAGTGTGTGCCCACTTCGCGGTGAGAGAGTACAGACTGTTTGTTTTGGTGAACGAACTCCAGAGGATCCTCGATGGTCACGATGTGCCGGCGATGGTTGCGATTGACCAGGTCGATGATCGACGCGAGGGTCGTGCTCTTTCCGCTGCCGGTTGGACCCGTAACAAGCACGAGTCCCGACTCCAAGTTGGCCAGGTCGAACACCGCCTTCGGCAAGCCCAGGTTCTCCGCCGGCACGATCACTTCCGGAATCAAGCGAAAGACGGCCCCGACCCCGCGCTGTTGCTCAAGGTAGTTCCCTCGGAAGCGTCCAACGCCGGCGAGCGCGTACGCAAAGTCCAAATCTCTTTCCGCGACGAACGCCTCCCACTGACGCGGCTGCACAATCTCCTCCAGCATGCCTCGGAGCTCCAAGTCGTCGAGAGCAGGTTCACCGGCCATGGGGGTCATGTGACCGCTCTGCCGGTAGGCAGGGGGAAGACCCGCGCTGAGGTGCAAGTCCGAGCCTCCAGCCTCGCTGAGTTTCTTGAAGAGTTTCTCGATTCTGGCCATAGCACCCCCCTACGTGAACATCTCTTTGGCGTTGGCGAAGCGGCGCGCCTGCTCTTTGGTGATCGTCCCCTGGTCAAGCAGCGCTTTGAGAGAGCTGTCGAGCGTGACCATGCCAAGGGACACGCCCGTCTGCATGACCGACGGTAACTGAAATGTCTTGTTTTCGCGGATCATGTTGGAAACCGCGGTGGTGCAAATCAGGATTTCTATCGCGGGTACACGCCCCTTACCGTCTGCGCGCGGCACTAGGCGTTGACTGATGACGGCCCTCAGGCTCTCGCTCAACATGCTGCGAATGTGTCCCTGCTCCTCAGAGGGAAACGCATTGACGATTCGGCTGATGGTCTGTCCTGCGTTCTCGGTGTGCAGGGTTCCAAGCACCAAATGGCCAGTTTCGGCGGCGCTCAGCGCCAAGCCGATCGACGCTCGCTCGCGGAGCTCAGTGATCGCGATGACGTCTGGGTCTTCGCGAAGCGCAGCCCGCAGCGCGCGGCTGAAGGACTGGGTGTGGTCGAGGAGTTGCCGCTGATTGACCCAGCTGCTCGTAGACTCGAACACGAACTCCACGGGGTTCTCGACGGTGATCACGTGTTCTTTGCGTTCGGCAATCAGTCGTTTGAGGATGGCGGCAAGAGTGGTGGACTTTCCGCAGCCAGACGGTCCCGTACAGAGCACCAGGCCGGTTCGGAAGTCGGTCATTTTCGATAAGGTCTCGGGCAGCCCCAGCTCCTCCAGGCTTGGCGGCTGCAGCGGGATCAGTCGAAACACCACGTCCGTCCCTCGGTGCTGACGGTAGGCGTTCACGCGGCACCGTGCCAGCCCAGCAACTTCGTAAGCGAAGTCCACCTGACCTTCCCGCGCAAGTTGTTGCCACTGGGCATCGGTCATCACTTGCGCGATCATCTTCTCCGCGTCCCGGTCGGAGATAGTGTGTTCCTCCTTGATAGGGCGGAGGGTCCCGTGGACGCGGGCCCTCAATGGCGCTCCGCTGTGCACATGCAGATCGCTCGCTCCCTGTTTGAGCGCGTATTCGATCACCTTGTTGAGATACGGGGCCTTGGAGGGGGCTGTCTGCGGGCGAATAGGTCCCGCATCAGGTGGCTCGGACGCGGTGGCCACGCGGTCTTTGGGAGGCACAGAGTGACGCCCCGGGGACCGCTCAGCAGAAGCTGTCGTCTCAGACGCGAGCGTGCCCTGGTCGGGGCGCGCGCCGAAACGCTTCTCGAGGAGCCGCTGTTGGTGTTCGGTCACCTTCGCCAGCTGCTCTGGGTTTAGGGCGCCGCTTTCCAGCAGTATCTGGCCCATCTCACCGGGGCGGGCGGCAAATGC
>JBDKJZ010000470.1:0-4697 GCA_039796375.1 Pseudomonadota bacterium | reverse complement strand
GCGGCAATCGGGGCCGGGAGCGGAGCAGGCTCGTACTTGGCAGGAGCGATACAAGGGAACTACGACACGCCGGTCGCGCACGGCAGTCGTGAGGGAGCGCTGCGCGAGGCGGCATCGCAGTCGCGAGTAGCTGCAGACTCCACGAAGGAGGTCGTAGAGGCCGGAGCGTTTATCTATGAGTGGGGAGACAACTCCTACTCGACGGGGGCGATCGCATCTGAAAATGGCATGAACATAGATCCCGTCGTCGCTCGCCAAGGGCTCCATGTTCCGGCCGGAGCCACGCTGGAAGGGTTTGCTCACGCCCACCCGGCCAGTAGCCATCAAGACCGCTTGTATGAATCGGGTACGCTCAAGGGGCAGGTGCTCAGAATGGGAAAAGATATCAACTACGCTGGCGGAGCTCACACCGGGGACACTGACGTCATCGACGGCGACTTCGCTGCAGGTACGTTTGGACGCAATCCGAACTGGGTCGAGGCCATCGTGGCACCAGACGGGCAGCTCGAATTTTACTATCCTCGAACCCAGCGACTCGTGGTGGTCGCGCCGCTGGGGAGGTAACAAGTGATGCGCTTTCTAGAACTCGCGTTGCTCGGTCTAGGTTGGCTCACCTGCGCGTGCCACGCGCCGACTGCGCGTTGCGGGTGGGGCGACCCGAAGTGCGGAATCGAGCCGACAGCCTTCTGCGAAACGGCAGACGCGTTCAGACCTGTGCCGGGGGAGCCGCAGGTTGAACTAGGCGAACCCATTGCTGGGGCTGGGTGTATCCTTACTGTTATTGATCCAAGGCGTGGTCAGACTGAGATATCTGTTGGGCGCGACCAGCTGATCGTGCGAACTGGTGGACTTGACGGTACGACTAGGGTGCTTCCGCTGGATCATCAACCGGCTCGCAGGGGGATCTGGGAGATCTGCGAGACGCTCGTCGCAAAGACCACTGACTGCATTCCGCGAAGGGGTAGAGACGGAAACGAATACTACCTACGTTCCATGGTCGACGGTGAGACGCGAGTGGGATACGCGTGGTCCCCCACGTTCACATCGAACGCGGGGCGCTTCGTCGATGCGATGAGCACGCTCGCCACCGTGGCTCATGCCCCAGAGATTCCTACGTCTCATACTCTCATGTTGACTGCGTTCTTTCACTTGAGTGGTCTCTCTTGCCTGCTTGATACCCGGCCATCAGTCGAAAAGCCGGATGGCGGACATTGCGACAGACTGCTGGAAGGACTCGGATGGCGCGAATAGGCATCGGTTGTCAGCGGTCGCAGCGAGCATGAGCTGGGCGTCGCCGCTCTCGCAGCCCCGCTCTCGACACCAATCGGCGCTCGCTATATCCTCTGAATCGCCTCACGCGAAATGACCTGGCACCTCGCATCCACTTTCCCGGCGCTCAGAGCGGAGCGCCTCAGCGCCGCGCGTCCCCCGCTGCCCGCATGGACCGAGCGCAGGCCAGCGCCTGCGAGAACTGTTCACGATACACGGCGTACCACCTCGGGAAGACTCTCCCTCACACGACCCCCCGGCGCTACGCGACGCCTTCCGGCCAAACAGGCAGCCCGTTCACTCCCCGCGGTGACGACCCAATTCAGTCCCCAGCCACAACCAGCCCCTGTGGGAACCGTTCACGGTACACGGCGCACCACCTCGCAAATCCTTGCCTTCCCCCGACCGCGCGTCGCCCCACCGGGGCGGCGTCCGGGACGGGGGGGAAGCAGCGGGCTTTGCCCGCTGGATGGGGGCACCCCCACCGGCAAAGAAGACGACATCGAAGTCGGGCTCACGTACTTCGGAGCAAGGTACTACGCGCCGCACCTGGGCACGTGGTGCAGTGCAGATCCGGTGACGATCCACGAGCTAGGTTCGGATATGAATCCGTACTCTTACGTGGGGGGCCGGGTGACCACTGCGGTGGATCCGAATGGTGAACTCGCGTTTCTCGCGGTCGTGGCCATCGCTGCTGTGGCGAGCTTCGCGATCAACGTGGCGACCCAGGCAACCCAGGGGGGAGGATTCGCGGGAGTTGATTGGGGCGCTGCGCTAATCGCGGGCGGGGCGGGCGCCGCCGGAGCGGCCGTTGGAGGCCCGCTTGGGACGTGGGT
Organism: Pseudomonadota bacterium; assembly: GCA_039796375.1. GTDB lineage: Bacteria > Myxococcota_A > Polyangia > Polyangiales > Polyangiaceae > SZUA-265. The sequence continues at coordinate 2,592 of JBDKJZ010000470.1, read as the reverse complement.
TGGGGGGCAAGTTGCGTCGGGTCTGTTGGGAGCAGGAATATCAGCGGCAACGTCCCAGGCGGTGGGTACTGGCATCGGCATTGCGGCGGGGTCCGCGGCGGGTTCGACGACGGCGTACGTGACTGGTCAAGGCGGTAACAACCTGGCCGGCACCAAGCAGAGCGGGTCGATCACCTGGGGTGGCGTAGGTGTTGCGGCTGGACTTGGGGCGGTTTCGGGTCCGATTGCCCACTACACCGGGGGAGCCATTGGGTCCTCCGCGCTGGGTCAGAGGGTAACGAGCAGTCTGACCAGCACGCTAGGGCAAAATACTGGCCAGGCTTTCGCGACGGGGCTCTTCGCTGGCGCAGGAGCGGGTCTAAGCGTGAGCACCCTCGCCGCCGTCTCGGGTCAGCAAATAACAGCTGAAAACTTGTTGATTGCGTCCGGTGCCGCAGCAGCTTCCGTCGGCGCGTCGTCGTACTTCCGAGCGACGAATACGAACCAGAGTCGGCTGCCAACCACTGAGAGTCAGAACGCAAAGCCGGCGTCCGCTCAGCAGTCGAACGCGAACTATAGGCTGGTTCGGCAGCCGGACCCGAGCGGTAACGCGGATGGGGAGAGCGCAGAGACGACTACGGAGATCAAGACTCGCCCCACGAAGGGGGCCGACGGCGGGACTTCGGAACATATAATCGAGCGAGACGCCTCCGGAAGGGTAATTTCGAAAACACACCGAGTAACTACCGGTGGCAGGGTGGTCCATCAGCATCAAGACCATCAAGGAAAACACGGCGGAGAGCGACGCTTTCCGGACGACTGGGTGGAACATCCCGAGATAAACGCACCCCCGCATGTACCTCGACCCGCCAGAGACAATGGGATCACCGACGAGTAGAAATGACGCTGAAATCAATTCTGGAACCGACTATTGAGAACGGCACTTTCACAATCGACGCCGCCCGCAAGCTCGCGCAGCTCGATTGGCGCTCGCTACTAGAGAACCTTCCGACTGAAGTGAGATCGGAGGCGGAGTCGCTATTCTATTTCATTGAAGGGTACGTCGAAGAGGTCGACGAAGGATTCGTTGATCAAGCCGATGATCCAGAACTCTATGAAAGAACGAAACAAATTCTGACAAGACTAAGAGCTGTGTGACGGTGTTTATGGTTTCTCAGCATAATGCTCTCCGCCATCCTCGAGCGCGACGTTGAGGTCGAAGAGGTTCTAAACCCTGGCCTCCCAGGCGACAGCGTCAAAGACAACCTGATGCACCGTAACCGCTGCGTGAAGTGTTAACAGCCAAATTCCCATCGTAAGCCAGTGCACAATTCGCATCGCAAGTTTTCTCGCCGATTGCCAGGTTGACGCCGCAATTCGCGACGCTTTTCATCGTAGCGCGCCGGCAATCTTGTGACGCCGTGGGCCACTGTTGCCGGGCCTTGATACGACGCAGCTGTTGCGGTCCAGGGCCGCTGCGTGGAACCCCCGCTGGGCCTCAGCCCAGCAGCTTCAGCACTGCGACCCGCACAGTTTCCACAGCCACCTCAGGCTGTTCAAGTACCAACGAGGCGGACACATACACGACGGTGTACCCCGCGCGCTTCAGCTGCGCACAACGTTTAGCGTCAGCCGACGCGGTGAGCGCGTGGTAGCCGCCCTGGACTTCGACTACCAGCTTCAGCGTGGGAGCAAGAAAGTCGACGATGCGACGCCCAACGACTTGCTGGCGGCGGAAGGTGATGCCGTGGAGCTTCTTGGCCCGTAGGCGCTGCCACAAGGCGTACTCAGACGCCGTTGGGTTTCGGCGCATGACGCGCGCGTGATAGTGAAGTCTGCGGACAAGGTCTGACGCTGCTGATTGCATAAAGTCTCCAGTGCCCCGGCACCAGCCGCGACGCAGGCCCCTAGCGCCCCCTAGCGCCACCAGCGCAGACGGCGTGACAGGCGCTCTAAGACGACTCCACTCCAAACTCCTCCGATTCCACTCAGCGCCTGGCGCGACGTGTGCGCGACTCCAAGTCTTGGCTGGGGACGGGGCTCTGGAGCGCCATCGCGCGCCCGGCGAAGCCAGCTCGCGCAGCCCAGCTCTCGACACCAATCGGCGCTCGCTGTATCGTCGGCGCCGCTTCTCGCGATATGGACCGGCACCTCGTATCCACTTTCCCGGCGCTCAGAGCGGAGCGCCTCAGCGCCGCGCGTCCCCCGCTGCCCGCATGGACCGAGCGCAGGCCAGCGCCGGCGAGAACTGTTCACGATACACGGCGCACTGCATCGCGTCCCCTTCCCTTTTCTGGTCTGCGCTGCCCTGCACGACGACCGTTGCCTCAGGGACGATTCCGTCTACCTGAGGAAGCCACCCAGTCCGGGTCTCCGCTGCCCACGCCAGTCCCTCGGCTCGCGGCAACGTCACAGGCCCCGCCACTCCCCAACCGCACCGTTCACGATACACGGCGCGCCACCTCGCATACCCTTGTCTTCCCCCGACCGCGCGTCGCCCCATCGGGGCGGCGTCCGGGACGGGGGGGAAGCAGCGGGCTTTGCCCGCTGGATGGGGGCACCCCCACCGGCAAAGAAGACGACATAGAAGTCGGACTCACGTACTTCGGAGCA
>JBDKJZ010000469.1:0-4706 GCA_039796375.1 Pseudomonadota bacterium | reverse complement strand
CCCCACAACAGGGGCATGGCCGGGGTGCTGACCGGCATGCATTTAGATGGCCCCGTGCCGGAGAAGGCGTGGGCCCAGGGTCCTTCTCTGGATTACGTGGTCGGGTCACTCAGCAAAGGCCTAACCCGCTTTGAAACGCTGGAGTTAGCGAGCGGTTTCGGCACCGGCAAGAGCGCCATCGGGGGGCCGCACTCGGCGAGCTCGATCAACTACAGCGCCGCCAATGTGGCGACCCCGCCTCGGCAAGACCCGCTGGTCGCTTTTAGGACGCTGTTCATGGGCGACGGGCCAGGTGTCGCCGGGGGAGCCGGCGCCAAAGAGGCAAGCCTGCTGATCATGGACAAGGTCGCGGCCGAATACGCGAAAGTTTCGGCGCTCGTGGCCCACGAGGATCGCGTTCGACTAGAGGAGCATATGAGCCTCATCGCCCAGGCGCGCGCGAACGCGGCAATCGCCTCTAGCGCCGGCTGCGTGGCCCCGCAGGGCATCAACATGACGGAGGGTTTCTACGACCCCAAGCCCTTCGATCCGAACTTGGTCCCTGGCGGCGATGATGGCAACAGCAACGCTCACCCTTTCGCAGGCACGGAAGTGCCCGCAAAGGGTAAGGCGATGACTGACCTGTTGGTCGCCTCGCTCAACTGCGGAAAGACCAACGTTGGGACGATGCAGTGGGGCGACTCTGAAGCGAAGTTCATGCTGACGTTCCTGAATGATCCGGCGACGGGCCAGCCTTTGGGAGACCATCATCATGGCTATCAGCACGATCGCTCCCCCGGCGGCAACCCGGCCGTGCTCAGGGTGATCCACAATTGGTACTACCAGCAGCTCGCGTACCTGCTGGGAGAGATGGACAAGATTAAAGAGACGAACGGCTCGACCCTGCTCGACAATTCATTGGTGTTCCACGTTTCCGAGCTGCAGCTGGCTCCCGTTCACGGGCAAAACAACATGCCATTTCTGCTGGCTGGCAGTGCTGGGGGTGCGCTCAAGACCACGGGGCGAGTGCTCACCGCGACGCCTGGGACTCCGCACAACCAGCTGCTCGCGTCGCTGGGGGCGATTTACGGCGTCCCGGGGGCCAGCGCGGGTTTCGGGGATCCGGACTACGGCGGAACTTTGGCGGGCCTCGTCTAGGTCTTCAGGTGACCGAGCCCGCCTATCATCCGGGCGGGTGACCCCGCTTATTGTCTAGGTGGGAACTTCTGCAGCTTACGCTGCAGCGAACGGCGGTGAAGCCCAAGTCGCCTCGCCGCCTCTGAGATATTGCCCTGACAGTCGTTGAGAACGCGATGAATGTGTTCCCACTCTGCGCGAGCGAGCGTGGGCGCTTTCAGTTCGGTCTCAGCGCCGCCCTCAAGGTTCGGCGAATCACGCAGGAAGGCGCCCAAGACTTCTTCGGCGTCTGCAGGTTTCTGTAGAAAGTAGGTAGCGCCGAGGCGGACCGCGTCGATCGCGGTCGCGATGCTTCCGTAGCCCGTCAACACGACGGTCTTGGTGTTGGGATCCGCCTGATGGAGCAACTCCACGAGTCGAAGACCGTTGCCGTCGGGCATCTTCAAGTCGACAACGGCGAGCTCAGGCGAGTAACCTGTCTCAAGCAATGATTTTGCTTCAACGAACCCCGTGCAGCTCCGTACCTCAAGTTGGCGCCGCTCGAATGCACGCGCGAGCTGCTGCCTGAGCAGGTCATCATCATCGACAACTAGAATTGATTGGCCTTGAAATTGTTCCAGGTTCATTGGGGAGCCAGGGCGGATGGTGGCCAGCGAAGGCGGCCCATCGGGAGCAAGATTCGAGCGTGGGTTCCTTGACCCACTTCGGAACTGAGCCGCAAAGACCCACCCATACCCGTTACGACGTTGCGCGCCAAGAAGAGTCCAAGCCCCATGCCCTTTCCAGTGGGTTTCGTCGTGAAGAAGGGCTCAAAGGCGCGCTGGAGGACCTGAGGCGGCATGCCCTCCCCCTCGTCCGACACCCGCAACTCCAGGAACTGATCGAAGCTTCGGGCTTCGATGCTCACTCCGCCGTCCGAGGCGTCGAGCGCGTTGTCGAGGAGTACCCGCAGCGCCTGGCCGAGCGCCTCTTTAGGACAGAGTAGCTCTGAGTCGCGCGTCTCCGGGCTGAGGGCCACCCGGATCCGCTGACGTTCGGGGAGCTCCGCGATCGAAAGGTTGAGGAGATCGCCCAGCATCTGCCAGGTGTCGGTCTCGCCTGGCGCCTCCCCGGCTGCGTGAGCCATACGAGCCAGGATTCTGCGGCACCGCTCCACCTGGCCTCGGACCAGCGCGATATCTTCGATCGCGCTAGCATAGCCGCTGCCCTTGAGCTCGTTTTCTAGCTCCTTGCTCACGATCGCGATTGTGCCCAAGGGGCTGGCTAGCTCGTGTGCTGCGCCCGCCGCGAGCGTTGCAAGGGAGGAGAGGCGCTCAGCCTGGAGCCGTAGCTCGCGCTGCTCCGAGAGTTCAATCTCTCGTTGTTGGATAGCGCCGCGAGCGCGGTGGATAAAGTAGACGAGGCAGCTGGCCAAGAGCCCGTAGGCAACCCAAACACCGTAGAGATGAACGTTACCGCTTTGGCCCGCTGACGGGAGAGGTACGTGCTTCGCAAAGAGCCCTGCGAAACCAATCGCGCTAATAGACACAAGAGCCCACGCGACAGCGGGGCGCAAAGTTAACGCAGCCATTGAGACGTGAACGATATAGAAAAAAATGAACGGGTTCGAGGGGCCACCCGTGAAGTACAAGAGGGAGGTGAACGCCACTAGGTCGACTCCCACCCATACGGCGAGCTCACCTTCACGCACGTGACTGCGCGTTCGCGCTCGGTACGTGGCGACCAAGTTGAGCAGAAGCTCGGCGCCCACCACCGCGAAGAGGGGGCCCAGCGGCAACTTCATCTCCATCCAGGCGTGGACGAAGCCAATCGCGAGGCTCTGTCCCACGACAGCCACCCAGCGCAGGGCCGTCAACCACCGAAAATTGAGCAGGTGATCGCCGCTGTGCGGATAGGCCCAGCCCGTATACCGCGAAGGTTCTGGAAGGGGATCGGTCTCAGGATGGGCGGTCATAGCCGTGTGACGGTCGTCACCCTACGCGAAGGCAAGCCCCAGCGGTAGCGATAGTCATAGCGAAGTAGTGGCTGCTCAAAACGAAGAGCCAGGTTAGTTGAGAAAATCGAGTTCTTCTGCCGTTGACTCGCGTCCTAGGATCGCGTTCCTGTGCGGAAACCGTCCGAAGCGCGCAACGATGTTCAAGTGATCCTTCGCGTACTTGAGGTTGAACGCGAGGGGAGCCTTGGTTTCTTCGGGCGCGGAGGCGAGGCACTCTTCAAAGCAGCGCACGCAGGCCTCCTGGTCCCTGAGCGACTCCGAGTGCATCAGCGGCATGTAGGTGAAGGTCCGGTGTGCGAGCGGAAAGTGCTGGTCCGCGCCGGACTGGATGAGCTGCTGCGTCAACCCGCGAGCTATGGCGTCAGCGGCATACATTTGGGGACTTCCGCGGTAAATGTTCCGCGTGAATTGGTCGAGGAGGATGATCCGCGCGAGGTTCGAGTCGGGCCTGTGATCCCAGTCAAGCTCACCCCCTGCGGCTTTTTGAACGGCTTCGCCGAACACCGCAGCGAGGTATTGGTCGAAGTCCGCGTCTTTGCTGAACCAGCGTTTCTGTTTCTCGGGGGGGGCGCTTCCCAGGCTATCAAGGACACCGAACCACTCGTCTAGAACTTGCGCAGGACTCATGCGCGGGACCCTCTCACGGTGAGGCTTTCGGCACAACCCGGGGGTGTTGGTCGCGGCCAACAGAGAGGGGCCCCTGGTGAGGGCGAAAACCAACAGCCTGCGCGACGGGTCCTTGGAAACCTCGCTGCGCGACCAGAAAATAGTGCTCGAAGCGTGGCACTGGTCGCTGGCACGCGCAGTGCATTGGCTTTACCTTGAACCGTTACCTTACCGAATTGTTGGAGGATGTTGTGATGCGAACCCACTGCCCGATTAGTGCTGCGTTGTTGTTATCTTGTCTCGCCTGCGGGAGTGTCGATCCTGGCGCCGAGGGCGAAGTTGACGTGTTTGACCTTCAAGAGCTGGACGAATATCGCTCAGCGATTCCCGCGCCGGAGCGTCTGGAGGTGACCACCGGTGGCGTCACCCCCGAGAGAATGGGACTCACTGAACGGGGGGATGCTGAGCTCGCTGCCTTGGCTATCGACAGCGCGGTCAAAGTGAACTCTCCCGCTAGAGCCATGGTCGGCCTGCTGCGCGCGATCGTGAAGCTCTCCCCGACCCGCCATGACGTCGAGGAGCGCAAGTTCGTCTGGGGTCCGTTTCCAAACGATGACGGGCATGGTCAGGTTCTGGTGTTCATTCAAGAGAACGAAGAGGGTGCAGACTTCCGCTACTCGTACGCGTTCGTCCGAGTGCCGATGAACGCTAAGGAAGGCGACGGGACTCCAGTCATCTGGGGCGCGGCAACCCCGGACCCTGACGGTGAGGACCGTGGTGTTGGCTTGACGCTCTGGGATTTTACGGCCAATCACGAGTACGAGAAGGCGCACGATCCTGCCTACCGGGCGATCGCGGCGCGTGATCAGGGGAGATTCGCTCAGGTCTATGGACGCTTCGCAGAAGGCGACGGCGACGTGACCTTCAACGTAGCAGTCTTTCGCGACTTCAAGCCTAAGGACTCACCACGCACCGACGAACCGGCGAA
>JBDKJZ010000468.1:0-4708 GCA_039796375.1 Pseudomonadota bacterium | reverse complement strand
GCTGTGCATCGGCTTGCTGCGACGCGCCCCCAGCCAACGCGACGTCCACCTGCAGTAGCAACCAGTGCGCCGTGCAATGCAACCCCAACTACCACGCCTGCAACGGCGCTTCCTCGCCGTGCTACGCGGATACGGACAGCAAGAAGTGCGGCCCAAGCTGCGCAGATTGTACGCAACCGAACGCGGTTGCGGTTTGCAATGGCACCAGTTGCCAAAACCACTGTGTCGGCAAGCAGCTGAGTTGCACACCCGCGAACGGCAAGCCCGAGTGCGGTTCTTGGGGATTCGAGTCTGGGACAACCGAAGGCTGGACCGCAAGTTTCCCTGAGGGTGGTTGGGCCCCGACGTCGAGTACGGCCAAAGCTTTCGGAGGTTCAACCCGGTCGTTGGCAATCCGGGTTACTAAAGCGAGCACGTGGGAAATCTCGATCGAAGCGTGCTCGACCGGGGAGAGCATCTCGCTGTATGGATCTCCATACATGTCCTTCCGCTACTATCTGTTGCCTGACCTGGGCTCCGGTTCACTCTCCGGTTTCAATGACGCATACATCAACTCTTACAACGGGAACGACTATGTTCGTGGGGACTATATAGATCCGTTGAAGGAGAACAGTTGGGAGTTGTGGCAGGCGAATGAGACCGGTTCTCCCACCGTAGCGACGAGATTCGCGCTGGGCTTTCGATTCGTGGATTCGCTAACCTGGAGGGGGACGATCTTCATCGACGACATCCAAATCCACTGAGCCTTTGCGGAGTGCTTCACTAACCCGCCCTGCCGGTACGCAGCGCCTCAGCAGGATCTACTGCGTCCGGTCTATCCCCGACGCGTCGGGCGTTGAGCCCGCGGTGACCGGCGGTTCACTCCCGTAGATCTGCGAATACGAGCTCATGAGCACCGCGAACAGCTCCTCCGCCAGGCGCTGATACCCTGCGCGGGTCAGGTGGCTCCTGTCTTTCGCCGCGAGCTGAGGTGAACCCTGGTTCCGTAGGCTAAGACCACCAGCGTCGGCTCACGCTCGGCCAGCTCACCTTGCCAGGTGCCGGGGTGCCAGCCCAAAGTCGTGCGCGCGCGGGCGCCATTGATTCCCAAGGTATTCAACACGACGCCGGGGCGTGCCGTCTCACCGATGATGCCGAAGAACTCAGGTGAACCCTAGCGGAGACGCTGCTGGTCGGTGCAAGCGAGGTGTCTGCGTGTTAGCGCCCAGCTGCGAAGAGTCATGTGGGGCGCCGCTCCTCTGTTGAGTGAATCCCTTCAACGTGAAGAGCAGCCGAGTCTTTTCGTCGACTGAGACCCCCGGCGCCAAGATGAGTTCAAGAATAGACTTTGAAACGCCCCTTTCTACGGCACATCTGCCGTGAGGTACGCCCCCTCGACTGGCTCAACCAGCCCGCTCAGGGCCTCGATGTTGATGAGATCGGTGTCGTGGGGCAGTGTCCCTCGGGGGGCGCGCAGATAAACAAACGGCGTGTAGCGGAGCAGGTTCGAGACCCGCGACGTGTAGATGTCGGCGTAGCGCTCAATCTGCCGCGCCAAGTGACTCTTGTCCGAACCACACCGCATCAGTGGGCCCCAGCCCGCATTAAACAGCTCCCCTGAGATCTTCGCGAGCGGCGCGATCTGTTCATCTAACGCCACGAGCTGGGTCCGAAGCGCCTGCATTTGCGCGCGCAGAGCCGCGACATCTACGTCAAGTTCAGGGCCGTAGCCTCGCTTTTTTCGCTGCAACACCAAGCGGATCTGGGAAAACTGGTGCTCCCAAAGGGCTTTTTGGGTCATCCACTGCTCCAGCTGAAGCTGTTGCGCGTGAAACTGAACCATCTCCTCCAGCTCCTCCTCTAGCTCCCGCACCACCAACGCGGTGCGCCAGCGCAGCAGGTCTTTGGAGACGTGCACGTCTGCAAAGATGTGGTCACCGATGTACAGGATATCATCGGCTTGCACCCCTAGGCTCTTTTCTATTAGCCGCGCATCCCCGCCCAAGTAAATACCGCCGATCTCCAGCTTGCCGATGTAGGGCTCGAGCAAGCCCTCTTCGTTCACCAGCTTGAACACGGGGTTGCGGCTGGAAAAGAACGCTGGTTTTCGCGCTTGCACCACGACGATATCGAACAGGTCGCGCCACGTAGTCCCCGCGGGCAGATAGCGGTCGAAGGCGTAGCTCATCATCGCGCGCGTGTAGATCCACTCTGAGTTGGTGATGAGCATCAGCTTCTTGCCCGCGCCCCGCAGATCTTGAAGCGCAAGGGGGAGATCCGGATCCAGCACGACGTACTCTTCTGGATTAGCCATGATCTGCGCCTTCAGCTTGCCCTCGATGTGGGTCGCGTCCAGCGCCTCCTTGACCTGTTTATAGAGCTCGCGATAGGTCATCGCGTGCGCGTTGATTAGCCCATCGAGCTTCCCCGCGTCGAGCAACTCCACTAGCTTCATAAACAGGCACGCTTCTGACAGAGAGAACAGCGTGTTCATGAACTCCCAGCGCGAGTCGCTGAGATCGACCGGCGCGGTCGTGTACTCAGCGCGGCGCTCGGCAAACGTCAGCGGTGTAGTCCCGTGGTAAGCGCGCCGCACATGACCGAAACGGTTCGCCTTGACGACGTTGCCGAGCTCAACGTCAATCACGAGACCCAAGCACGCGAGCTCAGGCTGGAACACCAAGTCCCGAACGGGCCATCCCTTGTCCAAGAGCTGCTGCTTGGCGTGCTCAAACGCCCCGAGCTCCCAACGCTCAGTGTTGTAGTGGACGAGCGTGTAGTCCATGTCGCAGCCGACGGCCTCGATCGAGCGCATGTTCAGTGTACGATTACAAAACACGCGCCGTTGCAGCGGCGGCAGCTCCATTTCATCGAGGGGCGACGTCGCCTTGACAGATTCAACCATGCGCCCAGCTTGCCAGAGTTACGCGCTCAGGGGGGACCCCAATTGCCGGCCGCTTCCAGCGCGTCGAGCAATCCCTCGACGGTGTACTCGCTCGCAGTGACGTCCACCCGAACGCCCAGTTGCAGGGCGGTCTCGGTGGTGACCGGGCCAATGCTCGCGATTTTTACTCCGCTCAGCGCTGACAGCGGGATATTGGCTGAGGTCAGCGCCGCGACCGTGGAGGTCACGGTCGAGCTGGAGGTGAACATCACGGCGTCAACTCCGCCGCTCACGAGTAGCTCCGCCAGCTGTTCGGCACGCGCGGGCCCTATGGGCCGGGTCTGGTAAACAGGAACGACGTTCACTTCCATACCCGCTGCTCGCAGGGCCGTCGGCAGCTCATCACGTGCCACGAGGGCTCGCGGTATCAACACGCGCTGCGCCGGTCGCTGAAGCTTCTGGCTCGCGGTAAGCACCGCACTGGCGAGCCCCTCACCGATGAACTCCTCAGCGACCAAGTCGGCGTGGACGCCGTACTTGCGAAGCGCGGCGCCCGTGCGGGGCCCTATCACCCCGACCAAGCATCGCCCCAAGGCGCGCGCGTCCAGCTTCGCCAAACTGAGCTGCGCAAAGAAGTGGTCTACTCCGTTCGCGCTCGTGAACAGCACCCAGTCGTAGCTCTGAAGCTCGCGCAGCGCGCTCTCGATCGGCGCCAAGTCGGGTGGCGACGCGATCTCAATCACTGGAAAAACCACGGGCTCGGCGCCGCGTTCGCGGACCTCTTCAGCGGTCTTCTTCGCCTGGTGGGCAGGCCGCGGCACCAAGATGCGGCGCCCGAAGAGCGGCTTAGATTCGTACCAGTTGATGGACTCACGAAGCGCGACCACCTCGCCCACAATGATCACCGCCGGGTTAGACAACCGCTCCTTTAGCACCCGCTCGGCGAGCGTGCTCAGCGTCGCGACCACCACGCGCTGCGCCGGGCGCGCTCCCCACTGGACGACGGCGGCGGGCGTCTCGCCGCTGCGGCCCCCCGCGATCAACGCTTGAGTGATGGCGTCTAGTCTCTGCATCCCCATGAGGATGCAGATCGTATCGGTCGCGGTTGCCAGGCGCTTCCACGCCTCGTCTGACCACTGCTGGCCCACCTTGTCACTGCCGGTGATGAACGTCACGCTAGACGACAGATCCCGGTGAGTCAGCGGGATCCCCGCGTAGGCGCTCGTGCCCACTGGCGAAGACAAACCGGGCACGACTTCGTACTCCACGTTGGCCTGGGCTAGCTCCTCCGCTTCTTCGGCTCCGCGCGCGAACAAGAACGAGTCGCCCCCCTTCAGCCGGACTACTCGCTTACCCTCTCGGGCAAGCGCAATCAGCTGACTCGTGATCCAATCCTGACTCGGACTGAAGTGACCGCCTCGCTTGCCAACGTCGCGGAGCTCCGCCTGGGGACAGTGGTCAAGCAGCGCGGGATGCGACAGCGCGTCGTACAGCACCACGTCCGCCCGCTCCAAGAGCCTTAACCCTTTGACCGTAATCAGCCCGGGATCCCCAGGGCCAGCGCCGACCAACCAGACCTTGCCGGGAGCGCGACCACTCTTTTCGCCGTTCATGCCCGCTTTCATTACCGAGTTTTTCTTGCCTGTCGAGATCGCGGTTAGGGGCGGGCCAACTGGGGTGGGGCACGGGGATTCCGCAGGTCCATCGGCCGTCGACGACGCTGAAATCACATCCCCTGAAGCTGCCTATCGTCTTGGGGCCAGTGGCAGCGTTCGGTTCGGGGCGTCGCTGCAGCCCTCTTCAATCTATCGAAGGTCCCCAATGAAACCTCGCGCCCCTCCTCTA
>JBDKJZ010000467.1:0-4724 GCA_039796375.1 Pseudomonadota bacterium | reverse complement strand
ACTCCGCTACAGCAGCCACGGGCGCGGCCGGTGCGCCTAAGGTGTTGGCCCGCTTCAGATCGCTAGCCAGTTTGTCGTGGGCCTCACCTAGCGCGCGAAACTGCCGTTCTTGAGTGATGAGGCGACCCTCAAGTGAGTGCAGCTGGCTGACGCCAAACCCCAGGAGCAATGTGCAGGCGCCGAGAAGAGTTAACAGAGTGATTTGGAGGGGCCGGTCTTTTTGCATGGTCTCTTACCCCGAGCGGATCGCTTCGGCGATCGCGAGAATACGCTAAGCACACCGTATTTCCGCGGAACTACGCGGAGTTCCAGAAACGCGCCGGCCCGCGGACCTATGGACTGTGGGATTGAGACGGCTCAGCGCAGCGGAGCGCGTTGACAACCGAATACTTGAACCCAACTTCACGGATGCCCGGCGACCACGGTGGTGGCCGGAGCCCAGCAAGAGGTTCTCGCCCGCAGGTCAACTCGACAGCGGGGCGAGGGGTTTCATCAACACAAGCGCCTGGTGCGCTTAGGAGGAGACGTACATGCGTGATTTACCGAGAAGAGGTGCGAGCGAAGTCGGGACCTGGTCTGCGTTCAGGCCTCCGCTCGCGGACTTGGGCAGCTGGTTGGGTGACCTAGACAAGCTTTTCGGGCGTCCGACGCTTGGAGCCGAAAGCGGGCGGAGTCAGGTGCCCCAGCTGCATGTGAGTCGGACCGATGAAGGCTACCGGGTGACCGCGGACCTTCCCGGGTTCGCCGAAGGTGACGTGAAGCTGGACGCCCACGCCGGGGTGCTCACGTTAAGCGGGCAACGGACTACGGGTAACTGGGAGGAACACGCCGCCGTGCGGCGCGAGCGCAGTTCGATGAGGTTTGCGACCAGCGTGCGACTGCCCGAAGACGCGAATATCGACACCGTCGCTGGTAAACTCACGGACGGGGTATTGACGATCAGTATCTCCCACAAACCCGAGGTCAAGCCTCGCCAAATCAAGATCCAGGCAACCTAACAGTGGGACACAAGCCCAACAACACAAGGAGCAACAGCTATGGCTGCATCAGTTCAGAAGTCGGGACGCTCTGAGGAGCTGCCCAGGTTCACTCCGTTAGTCGATATTTTTGAGAACGCGCGCGCGTTCACTGTAGTCCTGGATTTGCCAGGGGTGGTCAAAGACCAGATCCAGGTGTCGGTCGAAGGGGGTACACTTGAGGTTGAGGCGCGACGCGAGCAGGACTCGGTGTCGTTTCACTACGCGAGAAGCTTCTCGATTCCCGACTCAATTGAGCGTGACAAGATCAGCGCTGAGTACAAGGCGGGTGTGCTGACCCTCACTTTGCCCAAGAATGAGGCCCAACAGCCTCGTCGCATCCAGATACAGGCAGCGTAGAGAGCTAATCGAATTCGACCCAGTTTAGGGCTTCAGCGACGACCAAGGCCGCCTCGGCTTGAACCGAGGCGGTGTCGCTCTTGTTCCGGCTGAAGGTTTGTAGCTCGCCTCGCGCCGCGGACAACGTGGCTTGTTTGCGCGCCAAAGCTGGAATCAGGTTGAGCATTGCGACGCTTGAGGCTTTCTGTCCTGGCTCAGGCGCCGAGGAAGCCAGCCTAATACGCCCCCGGGTGTCTAGCACGCGCAGCCGCTGGTGCATGGCGCCCCACATCATACAAATCGTGAGGTCCAGATCGAGTGGGAAGCGTACGTGCTCAGGACTGGAGTCCTCGTAAAATTGTGCGTTTCCGGTTTCCCAGGCGCACAGAGACGCGACTCGATCGCGCCCCTGGTTTCGAATAGCCGTGAACACGTCCACCGGGTCGACCAAGTTCAGGGCGATCAACGTTTCGCCCAGCTGCCCGCGCGTGGCCGTCATGTGTCGCAGCGCGTTTGCAAGCTGCTCTCGAGTCAAGATGCCCTTGCCGACGAGGTACTCACCGAGCAGCTCTTGCGGGTCGTTCGACGCGACATGAAGCAGGCGGCCCTTGAGCAAGTAAATGTCTTTGCGGTGCTCGCGATCATTGAATGACTGCGAAACGAAGAGTGACCCCGTGGCGTGTTGATTGTGGAGTTTACCTAGGACCCTAAGCAGGGACGTCTCTCGAAAGTCCGCGACGAAGTCGGGAGGCTTGATAGAGAACATCCGAGTGGTCACCGCCGTGGTTGATGGCAGCAGGTGTCGGGCGAGCTCAGCGATCTTGCCGACAGGCTCGAAGGGGCTTCCCCAGAGCGCGACTTCGTCGTCGAGTCCGAGCTCCCCCGTGGCGACCATTTCGATCAGTCTACCGAAGGGAACTTCCTCGACGTCCGCTGTCCCAGAGCGCCGAATCCGAGGCCTATCCGAGTCATTCGTTCCACCTGGCGCGTTCTTCACCGCATGGACGCCAGAGCTGCTGCGGTGGGCCGCATGCATCACACCGACGGATTCACGCACTCGTTTTTCTAAGTTCTCAACAAACAGTGTGTGGTCCACTGCCCAAGTGAGCCAGCTTGCGAGGGACCCCTTCAGTTTCTCCCGCGAGGGCACAACGAAAGGAGCGAGCGCTTCGGAAAACTCTCGGGCGGTTGAGTATCGGTCGTCCGGGTCGCGGCGCAAGACGCGCTCGCAGACCTCGAACAAGCCCGGAGGGAGCTTGCTCGCTGCTTGTCGCAGCGGAAGGATGTTGGCGTCGCGGATAGAGAGCATCACGGCGAGCTGGCCCGCGCCCGGGAAGATCCGCTGCCCGATGAGTAGCTCTCCAAGGATCACGCCTAGGGCGAACAAGTCAGAGCGCTGGTCGTGTCCTTCACCTGTCAGTTGCTCGGGCGCGAGATATCCGAAATGACCCACCGCGCGGTGCCTGTCGTCGGCGTCACGTCGCGCTAGGACCCGAGCTATTCCAAAGTCGCCCAGCTTGACGTCGCCGGTGACCGAGAGGTAGATGTTCGAGGGGCTGACGTCCGAGTGCACGAGATCGAGCGCCTCGCCGTCGAACGTCTTCGCGGAATGCACCGCTTGAAGCGCGTTGGCAATGCACTGGACGATGAACACGGCTAGTTCGGAGGGAATGGCCTGCTTGCCTGAGGAAGAACGCTGCAACAAGCGGTGCAGGTCGAGTCCCTGCACGAACTCCATTGCGATGTACGGTTCCCCGTCGGCTTGTCCGGCGTAGTGGACCTTGACGACGTTCTCGTGATCGACGCGTCGGTGGAGCTCGGCTTCGCGGGCGAGCGCGTCGAGGTCACCGTGGGACCGCGCCGCGGGCAAGAGGCGCTTGATGACGAGCTGAGTCGTGGGGGCGTGGCTGGCGTGTGCCAGAAAGACCTCCGCGTTCCCACCTACCGCTATGCGGCGCTCGATGACGTACGGCCCGAAGTTGCCGTATCGGCTTTCTTGGGAGTCTGAAGCGTGCACGGTGTTTCCCAAGGTCCAAGTATTACCCGTGGTGTCTGGCGCTGCCAGGCATCATAAAGTTTCGTCTTGCCCGACAGAGACGGAGGTTCGTCGATTGCGAGCGTGGGTGACTACGGCATTGCGTGGATCCCACCTAAGGGCGGGGGATCGCAGTCGGTGAATCAGCTGCTAAGCGGCGCAGCAGAAGACTCTCTGCCTGATCGACTTACCTCTCTTCTGGTTCACCTTCTTGTACGCGAATGCGCTCGATCTCCCACAATGAGCGATTGAGGCTCTCCATGAGTTCAATTTCCGAAACAAAACGGCGAATTTGAGGCGTCCGTGCCTCGGAGTCTTGGCTGTCGTCCATGACGGCCTCCTGTGAATAGGGTTGGTGAGCCTCGGAACGACGGGAGCTGCCCAGCCTTGAGCGCTGAAAACAATTCTTCAGTATCGGTGTGCTCTGCCGTTCATTCTAGCTGCGATGATTTCGAAGCTGAGTCTGCCCAATGCCGAAGAGTCCGCGATCCAAGGGATCCAGCGGAGCCACCGCAGGCTAGAGAGCGCAGCGGCCCAGGTCGCGCGCAGTGGGCTTCAGGCAGAAGCGCCTGCAGTTGTAAAGATCTCGGCCGAGGGACGGAGCTTGGCCGCCCCCCCGGAGCAGGGTTCGGTTGGCGACCTCGCCGGAGCACTCGTGGACGCCAAGATGGCCAAGCACGAGCAGGCGGCTAACCTCAAGGTCTTGCAAACAAGCGACGAGATGACCCGCGAACTGCTTAAGTCAAAACGCAGCTAGCAAGCTGGAGTCTCCCCCGCGCTGTGGCGCACACGTCAGTGACGGGATGCGCCGGCCGGAACCGAGTGATCTCCGAAGGGGCGCTCAGTCGATTGTGGCGCCTCGTCGGAGGGGGTGAGCGGATTGGAGCGAGCGGCTTGGGTCTTGTCCCCGGCGATCCACCGCGTGCGCTGAAAGCTGGCCACGTTCTTGTTCAGGACTGCTTGATAACACCCTGCGTTGCCTTGTTCTGCGACCAGGATCGACCAGGCGAGGAAGAAGTTCCAGATGCGGAACCAGCGTTCTCCATACGCAGCCAGCACCGCTTCGCGATTCTGGTTCCAGTTTCCGTACCAGGCCTTGAGCGTCCACGCGTAGTGCCCACTGATATTCTCGATCGAGTGCACCTCGAACCCAGCTTTTTCCAGCGTCTTCAGCATCGTCGAGGGTGGAAGCGAGGCGTCGGCCCCTGGGAAAATGTACTTGTTCACGAAGAGCCCCCACATCAGGTCTTCGTGCTTGAGTGAGCGTCTCAAGCCCGTCCACTGGAGGAGGAAGAGCCCGTCGTCGTCGAGTAACTCGTAAATTTGCTCGCAGA
>JBDKJZ010000466.1:0-4755 GCA_039796375.1 Pseudomonadota bacterium | reverse complement strand
ATACTGAGCGCCGCGGGCGCTGAGTCAGCAGCGGTCAACGCTGGCAGCGGCGCAGCTCAAGGGAGCCCGGAACCCCACAGCAAACCCACGACTCCAAGCGCGACGACGACCGCTAGCACCGCAACGCCCCACAGGCCGGCTCTCGCGATAGGTGCGGAGGAAGCTTGCTGGGTGAGCACAGCTGAGTGGTTTTCCGACGCAACCATGGGTGGGGCGCCTGGCACTGTTGGCGGCACGGTGTCCACAACGAGCGCGGCCAATGGGGAGCGATTCATGGGTAACGTCTGTGCTCCGAGTGCTGCCCCTGGAGCGGCCCCAGCTTTGTGCAGCTCGTGTTGTGTACTGTATTCGGCCGCGACATCAAAAAGCGCTCGCATCGTTTCACCCATTGAAACGGCGCTCAGCGCCAGCTTGTTTTCGCGAGCGTAGGCCTCAAGCGCCAGTTGGAATTCTTGGGAGCTTTCAAAACGATCGTCGGGTTGGCGCGCCAGGGCGCGCATCACGATCTGCTCAAGCTCCACCGGGTACTTCACGCGCCGTTCGCTGGGTTTCGGGAATGGCTCGCTCAACATCCGTCGAACAGCGTCATAGTCGTCACGTTCGCGGATCCAGCGTGTTCCGGTCGTTAGCTCAAACAAGACGATTCCCAGTGAAAATTGGTCACTTCGATGGTCCATCGCGTTTCCAAGACACTGCTCGGGGGACATGTAGCGCACGTGGCCTTTAATCGCCCCAGGCGCCGTCCGTGCGGTCCGAACAGTGGCTTTGGCGACGCCAAAGTCCACCAGCTTAACGGCGCCGTCGTGCGACACCATGATGTTCCCAGGTGACACATCTCTATGAATCAACCTAAGAGCTGTCCCATCAGGGCGTCGCTTTTGGTGGGCGTAGTGAAGACCCGCTGCGACGTTGGTGACAATCCAGAGCGCGTTTGCGAGACTGAGCCCGCGACCCTTCCGGGCTGCCGTCTTAAGGACGTTGCGGAGGTTGTCGCCGTGGACGTACTCCATCGTGAAGAAAGTGCATCCCTCATGCCTGCCTACGTCGTAGACCTGAACAATGTTCGGGTGGTGCAGCGTCGCCATCAAGCGAGCCTCATCGAGCAGCATCTGCTCGAAGTCGGACCGAGAGGCGAACTGTGGGTGGATCCGTTTAAGGACCACGACCTTCTCGAAGCCCTCTATCCCGCTGGTGCGAGCCAAATAGAGTTCACCCATGCCGCCAACGCTCAGCAGCCTCAGTACCTCGTGTCGGCCAAGAACGTGGCCAGGCGGCAAGAGATCGGCGGTAGGGGGCACGGGGGTCAGTCCTTCCGGGGGCGAAGCGCGTGACGCTGAAGCAGCTTGTGCAGGTAGGGCCGGTCCATGCCGGCGCCTCGCGCTGCTGCCGAGACATTGCCGTCGTGCAAATCTAAGAGCGCAGCGAGATACCCCTGCTCAAAGCGCTCAAGCACGGCGCGCCTCGCTTCAGTATAAGAGACTCGTGCGTCGATGCTGAGCCCTTCATGCGCGCCTTCACCATCGGCTTGGTGGACATGTAGGGGCAATTTTTGGCGCATCACCACGCAGCGCTCCAAGAAGTTTCGGAGTTCTCGCACGTTTCCGGGCCAGGTTGCACGCTGCAAGCGGTTTAGAAAATCGGGACTGAATATCTCAGCTGCCGCTTCGGGGGTCACCCCTAAGCGTTGCTTAAAGTGCTCAACCAGAAGCGGAATATCGTCTGGTCGTTCGCGCAGCGGAGGGAGCTGGACGGTGAGCACCGCCAGCCGATAGTACAGGTCGGAGCGAAAGATGCCTTCGTTTACTTGTGAACGCAAGTCTCGGTTGGTCGCGGCAATGACCCGCACGTTCACCGACTCGTGCCGGTTCGATCCGACCCGTCGAATCTGCTTCTGCTCTAAAACGCGAAGTAACTTGGGCTGCAGCTCAAGCGGAAGCTCCCCAATCTCGTCGAGAAAAATTGTGCCGTTGTTGGCTTCTTCGAACGCACCAATGCGTTTGTTATTCGCCCCGGTGAAGGCACCCCGCTCATGCCCAAAGAGTTCGCTCTCCAGGAGCTGGGCCGGCATCGCTCCACAATCAACAACAATAAAGGGTCCGTGGCTTCTTGCGCTGTGCAAATGAATGGCTTCGGCGGTCCCTTCTTTGCCCGTCCCGGTCTCTCCCTCGACCAAGAGTGTGGCGTCGCTCTGTGCGCAGCGTTCGAGGACTGCGAACATGGCTCGCATTGCGACGCTGGCGCCCACGAGTGAGCCAAACTCGGAGTGTTCTGAGAGCGGTAGCGACGTTGCCTCTGATGCGAGGTGAAACGTCAGTACGCTTCTCCCGCAGCTGATTTGACTGCCTTCGCGGAGCCCGCCCATGCCGACCGCGACCCCGTCGAGTCTCGTGCCATTGCTGCTGTCTAGATCGGAGCACCAAATGCCCCGTCGGTCCGCGCGAATTTCACAATGAAACCGGGACACGCTTGGGTCGTCGAGCACCAACTGATTCGAAGGGTGGGAACCGATCGAAAAGCGCTCCCCGCGTGATTTCCAGGTCTGGCCGGCGTTGGGGCCCGAAGACAGAGCGAGGCTGAACCCCTTCACGCTGTGTTGTGGCGCGAAGCGTTGCAGCTGTTCAGTTTGCGTTGTCCCCTCATCCACGAGTTCCGAGATGTCGATTTCGTCGTCGTGCGGCATGCTGTGGGGCGAAACATATCTCGAAACGGGCGCTCTTGAAAGCCACGCCCCCGTTGGTCGCGCTTGGCCCTTCGCGCGTCGAGCGCTCGTGGCTGTCAAGGGGTCCCCTGATACGCCTCGCCTTCAGGTGGGCGCACGCGCTACGGAGCGCCGAGGCGACTTCGGGCCGGGTGCGGGCGTACAGGGTGGCAAGGTCATCTCGAGGCTATTGAACTAGAAGCACATGTCTTTGCACTTCTTGGGGTCAACACGCCATCGCAGGCACGCTTCACCTTCCGTCGCGGCGAGGCGCTTCTCCCAGGAGGCGCCCTTCAGGCGCCAAACATCGTCAGTCGCCCCACAGTCGGTCTTGCCGCCGAAGAGGATTGCGTGTTCACACGCTTCGGACCAGACGAACGCGTGGGCGTTGCGACGCTCGGGGGCGGCGGTGTCGATCTCGGCAAAGTCCGGCGGGAAGTCACAGAACCCGTTAGCGGCCTTGTTGAAGCGATCCCCAAGGGCGACCTCCTCCCAACGACCCTTCTCCGGGCGATACCGCCAGAGGTCGTTGCGATTGCCGAGGACGGTGTCATCGTGGCCGCCAAAGAGCAGGTAGCTGTCGTCGACCGTATCGTACGACAAAGAGCTCCAAAACCGAGTGTCCGGTGCCTGGGCGCTGCTTTGGCCGAGCGCAAGCCATTGACCGTCGGCGATTCGTACGGACCAAAGCCCGTTGGTCCCGAAGCCCATCGTCTCCGTGCCGGTGCCGCCGAACACGACCAGAGCGTCCCGAACCGGGTCGTAGATCATGTTGTGAAACAGTCGAGCAGGTGGAGTTCCCGCGCCCCTACGTGTGTCCCAGGATTGGGACTCGAGGTCGAAGAACCAAAGATCATCTTGCGGGGCGTACGGGAGACCCTTTTCTGAAGTGTTGCCTCCGAAAAGCCAAAGGCGCTGACGCTTAGTGTCATAGGCCATGGCGCCGCTCACCCTGGCGGCCGGGGTCTTTCCAGTCACGTTCACCCGAGACCACTTGCGTGCGCCGACGTCAAAACGATGAAGTTCGTCGAACAGCGTGTACGGCCCGTCTTCGTCCGGCGCGCGGAACCGCCCTCCGAACAGCCACAAGCTTCCCGACGCCCAGATTGCCTGGTGCCTGCCACCTGCGGACGGCCCTGGACCCTCCACTTGCTCCCAGGCGTTGCACAAGTCGCTATACACCCAGGTCTCGGACAGAAACTCCGTCGGTCCGCCGAAACTGCATGCCATCGGGATCGTCGGGGTACCGCCGAAGACGATCATCTCGAGCCGGTCCTGGTCGTAAACCGCGGCGTGTTCGCTCAGACGGCCCGGACGTGCGTCCCCAAAATCAGCACACGTCGCCCGGTCGACTCGGCACTCACGCGGCGTCCCGGGGGGCGCACCCACAACTGGCTTGGGCCCGCCGTGACCGCCGTCCTCGTGACCCTCCGTGTCGGCAGGGTCGTTTTGACTGCCACAAGCAAGCAGACTGATGCAGAGATAGAAGCCTGCGAGGCCCCAGCGCCCAGCGGTCCGCGGCGTCAACGGCATTTGAGCCGTCTATCACGGCGCGGTAGTCAGTTCCAGTCTGGCGCGGGAATCCACAACCCCCTATGACGGCGAACTGAATACCACCATGGCTGAATCTTTCTGGCTCTTCGCCTACGGCTCTCTAATTTGGCGCCCGAACTTGCCATTCCAACGCCGCCTACGAGGCTTTTTGGACGGATACGAGCGGCGCTTCTGGCAGCTATCCCCTGACCATCGCGGAGACGCAGATAACCCTGGTCGGGTAGTGACCTTGTGCCCCGTAGAGGGCGGGCGCTGCTGGGGAGTCGCGTACGAAGTCAGCGAGACCGATGCCAGCACTGTGCTTGAACAGCTCGACCAGCGTGAAGCGGCTGGTTACGTGCGAGTTCCGGTGACTTTTCATGCCAAGGATCGAGCGCTCTCTGGCGCGCTCCCCGCGGTCGTGTATTTGGCAGGTCCGGACAACGAGAACTATCGTCCCGACACCCCACTCTCAGAAATCGCCCGGACGGTTCGCACTAGCGTGGGTCCCAGTGGGCACAATA
>JBDKJZ010000465.1:0-4758 GCA_039796375.1 Pseudomonadota bacterium | reverse complement strand
AGCCAGCGGCAGCACACTCTGCGAACGACGGAGGTCGAGGTGAGTCGGCTGGTCAAGCTGATCAGCGAGCGGATCATCGCACGCGAGCTACATATGGACCCGCGCATCATTGGCGGGATGGTGCGTGAGGGGCTGGGGGCTCTGGCCGCTGGGGATCACGTGACCATCCGGGTCGGGGAGTTCTTCGCTGAAGTTGTGCCAATGCTGGAGGTCCAAGTCGCTCGCGCGGGCGTAGCCACCACGGTGATCGTCGATCCCGCCCTTGGGCAGTACGGCTGTCGCATCGAGACCGAGTGGGGCGTTGTTGATGAATCGGTCGAATCCCGCCTCCAGGCGATGCTTGAAAGTATCAGCATTGCTCCGCCTCCAAGGCGCTGAATCGAAGCTATTCATGTCTGGAACTCTGAACCTCAGCCGCTTGATCGCGCGCGCAGAGCACGCAAACGTCCACCGGCCGCGCGGCGTCGTCCTCGATGTGGTCGGTATGGTGATCGAAATCGGGGGCCTACGCGCAGCGGTTGGGGGTGTGTTGGAGATGCGTCCGACCGACGACACTGTGCTCGAGTTGGAAGTGGTTGGGTTCCGAGACGGGCGCTTGCTCGCGTCTCCGCTCGGTCCGGTCTCTGGGATCCGTCCGGGCGATGAGGTGCGATTGTCTGGGCGCGGCGCGATGATCGGGGTTGGGCCGGACTTGCTAGGCAAGGTCCTCGATGCGTTCGGGCGTCCTTTGGACGATAGCAAGCCGCAAGCTGAAGACCGCTATCCGCTCCAAGCGAGTCCGCCACCGCCGTTCAGTCGACGACCGGTGGACAAAGCATTTCACACCGGAGTGCGCGCCATCGATACGCTGCTGACGTTGGGCGTCGGACAGCGTGTGGGCATCTTCGCGGGTGCCGGCGTAGGCAAAAGCACCCTGCTAGGAATGATCTGCCGCGCGAGCAGCGCGGACGTGAATGTTGTCGGGCTGATCGGCGAACGTGGTCGCGAGCTGAACGACTTTGTGCGCAACGCGCTCGGTGAAGAGGGTCTCCGCCGAAGCGTCGTGATAGCGGCAACCAGCGATCAACCCCCACTCGTTCGAGCGCGCGGCGCTGAAGCCGCAACGGCTGTGGCCGAGTACTTTCGCGATCAGGGCAAGAGCGTGCTGCTCGTCATGGACTCCGTCACTCGCTACGCGATGGCCCTGCGCGAAACGGCCCTGGCGGCGGGGGAACCACCCGCGACCAAAGGGTACCCACCCAGCGTCTTTGCGGCGCTGCCGAGGCTCCTCGAGAGGACCGGAACCAGCGGGGGGGTAGGCGTGATCACCGCGCTGTATACGGTGTTTGTAGAAGGCGATGACCTCAGCGACCCCATCTCGGACGCCGTGCGCGGCATTCTTGACGGTCACATCGTGATGTCCCGTAGACTTGCTGAGAAGGGGCACTTTCCGGCGATCGATGTATTGCAAAGCGTTTCCCGTTTGGCACCCGAGGTGACCAGCAAGGCGCAGTTCGAGGTCGCCTCTCATGCGCGAGACTTGATGGGCACCTACCGGGATGCGCAAGACCTGATTCAAGTGGGAGCCTACACGTCCGGGACGGATCCACGGATCGACGCGGCCTGTGCCGCCGTGCCCAAACTGGAAGGGTTCCTGCGCCAGACGATACGTGAGCACACGCCTGGGGGGGAAGCCTGGGCCCGTCTGCAAGTAGCGCTAAAGTGAGGCGACCTTTGCCGGCGACCCCTCGGAGGTAGAAATCTGTGAAACAGCGAATCGCGCGGGTTCAGCGGCTGATTGAGCTAAGGGAGAGGCAGCTCACTGAGGCCGTCGGGTTTCTGACGCGGGCTCAGGTCAGCGAACACGCGGCTCTCACCAAAGAGCAGGAATGTCGAGCGAAAGTCACCTCGGCGGACGCAGAGCGGCGTGCGCTGGCAACGAAAGAAGCCAGCGCCGCATCATACGTAGAGCACGAGAACTGGCTCGAGACCGTGGTGATTCAGCATGGGAGAGCGTTCGGTGAGTACCGCCGCGCGAAGGCCGAAACCCTACGTTGTCGCCAAGGTGTGCAACACGCACGAGTCTCGATGAAGCAGGTTCAACTCTTGCTTGAACGGCTGGAGCAGCGCCAAGCGGAGGTCGCTCGGCGGGTTGAACGGCGCAATGAGGACGAACTCGCCCAGGCGCTCAGCGCTCGAAAAGCGGCCAGGGTGGCGGCCTACACCAAGAAGGAATACTGATCGTGTCCAACACCTCTCAAGCTCTCGAAGGCGCCAAGTCTGTTCTAGACATCGCCGCGCTGAACGCAGATCGGGCCGCGGCTGAAGAGCAGCGGCGCAAACAAGCCGAGTGGTCTTCGATCGTCCTGCGGACCGTTCGCAGTGAGTTCCACGCTCGCGGTTTCGAGCTGCCAGCCAGCGCGGAACCCGGGTCAAGTGTGGCCGCGGGGGAAGCTGACGCTGCGCTGACGGCTTCGCGCAAATCGCTTGACGCTGGGGTCGAAGGCGACGCCAGTGCCAGCGTCAAAGATCTCTCGACAGCGGCGTCAAGCCGCCGAGCGAACGGGCCCGAGCGAATGACTTTTGAGGTCGACGGTGGGCTCTTGGGCACCGTTAAGGTGACCGTCGGCCGAGAGCAAGGAGCGATAAAAGTCGTGATCGGAATCGACGACGCCAGGCAAAGGGCCCTAGTCGGCCTTGAGCAGGACCAGCTGATCGCGGCCTTGCGCGCAGCTGGCCTAAAGGTTGCTTCAGTATCGGTACAGGCGCCCGAAGCACCTGGCACCGCTTTTGCTCAGTCTCGAAGAGTGATGACCCCGTTAACCCCAAACCCCGCCGCAGCTTACCGCGGACCCAAACGCTCCGAGGACGTCGAGGCGGACTCTGGGTTGAACCTAGTTGGCTGAAAGGAGGAGCTTCCATGGTGGACTCAATTGGCGCAAGTCAGTCTCTAGGAACGGGCTCTTTGGTCAACGCGCTTGGCGGTGACGACTCACTGAACAAGGACGCGTTCTTGAAGCTGCTGGTCGCGCAACTTCAAAACCAAGATCCGCTCGAACCCAAAGAGAACTCTGCGTTCGTCGCCGAGCTCGCCCAGTTCTCTTCTCTAGAGCAGACGATGGGGATCAATGAGCGCCTCGATATGCTCAGCGTCCAGCAGCGCGGCCTGGCCAACACGGAAGCGGTCGGGCTGGTGGGTAAACAGGCTACCGTCCGGGGCAATATCGCAACCCTCGGCACCAACGGCGAAGCGGTACCGCTCTCTTTCACTCTTGCGAGCTCTGCGGCTAAGGTGAGCGTCAATATCAGTGACGCCTCGGGTCGAACCATCCGTTCGCTAGAGCGAGGCGGAGTGTCCGGCGGACTGCAACGGATCAACTGGGACGGCAAGAGTGATTCGGGCGTGCTTCAGCCCCCGGGGCGCTACAACGTCAGCATCGAGGCTCGTGGCTCGAATGAAGAAGTCGTCGGCGTGGTCCAGGAGACTACCGGCACGGTCAGCTCGGTATCCTTCGCAAAAGGTTACCCTGAACTCTCCCTGGGTAACGGACTCGCCGTACCAGTCGCGGACCTAATACGGGTCGCAAGCTCAAACAACAATCCCTAACATCCCCAATAACCCATCTCTAATTACTAGAGTCAGGAGACTCAAAAATGGTTCTGCGCGCTATGTATTCAGGTGTCTCGGGCCTTCGCGCTGAAGGCGAGGCGATCGGTGTGGTTGGTGACAATATCGCCAACATCAACACTGTCGGCTTCAAGCGTCAGCGTGTCGTGTTTCAAGACGTACTCGGCCACTCCATCCTCGCTGGATCGGGGTCGGCTCTGCCCGGCTCAGGTGTTCGCATCGGGGATATTCAACAGATGTACACCCAGGGGTCGCTGTCGAACACTGGCGTGTCGACAGACATCGCGCTGAACGGTGACGGGTTTCTGGTGGTGAACGGTACCGTCGATGGCATCACCGGGAACTTCTACACCCGTGCCGGCCAAACGACCATTAACAAGGACGGGTTCCTAGTTAACCCGGATGGACTGAACGTCCAGGGGTACAAGGCGAACCCGGATGGCACGCTACAAGCAGCGGTGTCTTCGCTCCAAGTCCCGACGGCGGCACTGAGCCCGCGTGCGACTCAGCTGATCGAAATGACGGCAAACCTGGACGCGACCATAGACCCGATGGTGGCCCCGTGGGACCTGACGACGCCAGAGACAACGTCGGACCACGCGCAGTCGATCACGGTCTTCGACTCGCTGGGTGAACAGCGCACGCTCGACGTCTACTTCCGAAAGACTGGCGCCAACGCCTGGGAGTACCACGTCGTCGCCGACGGTGCCGAGCTCGCAGGCGGAACAGCGGGAACCGCCCAGGAAGTGGGCACAGGTACGCTCACCTTCAGCACGGCCGGCGCGTTGCTCGATGCGCAGACTCCACAGCTGAGCATCGACTTTGCGGGTGGCGCTACCGCCGCCCAGTTGGTCGACATCGAATTCGGTGAGGACGTCACCAACGACCTGGCTACGGGCTTCGGTGGCACCACCCAATTCGCCTCGAAGTCGGCAGCTTCGGCTGTGTCTCAAGATGGTTACGCGTCCGGCGAGTTTTCCGGTGTTGCCATCGACGGGACTGGCTTGGTGCAGGGGCTCTTCACCAACGGCGAAAAGATCGCCATTGGCCAGCTGGCGGTCGCGAAGTTCCGCTCTAACGATGGGCTCGGCCGCGCTGGAAACGGCCTCTGGATCGAGACTCGAGAGAGCGGTACGGGTGCGCTTGGCGGC
>JBDKJZ010000464.1:0-4758 GCA_039796375.1 Pseudomonadota bacterium | reverse complement strand
GAAACGTCACCCAGATATTCGCTACGTCACGTTGTGCGGCCACACACATAGCCCGGGCATCTACGAAGCGCACCCGAACTTGGTGGTCTATACGGGTCGCGCCCAATACGGAGCGCCCGAGCTCGCCGGGCTGGTGTACATCGCGCCGCACAGTGTTCATATTGCGCCGCACAGTATTCACGTCTCGATGGCGTGAGCGTCGCTGACGGCGGTGGCTCAGTAGCCGCTCGGCGTCGCCGCTGCCTGAAACTGGATGGGTTCTAGCCCAAGCCGCCGCCGACACTCTCCCAAGATCTCGGCGGTGCGACTGGCTCCCACTCTCGTCACGCCGACTGCGCGCGCCTCAAGCAAGCCGTCATAGTCGCGAATCCCCCCTGCGGCTTTGACCTGCACATGCGGCGGAGAGTATTTTCTCATGAGGCGAAGGTCGTCGAGTGTCGCCCCGCCAGTGCCGTAACCGGTAGAAGTCTTGACCCAGTCCGCCCCTAGCTCACCGCAAATTTCACATAGACGGCGCTTCTGCTCGTCATCCAGGTAGCAGTTCTCGAAGATTACCTTGACCCTTCTTGAGTCTGCGTGGGCGACTTCAATCACGCCGCGGATGTCGTCTCGGACGCAAGCCCAATCCCCGCTGAGCACCTTCGAGACATTGACGACCATGTCTAGCTCGGCGCATCCCTGGCTCACTGCCTCCTCTGCTTCAGCGCGTTTAATTTTCGACGAGTGTCCCCCGTGCGGAAACCCGATGGTCGTGCTGGTCTTGACTGAGCTGCCTGCAAGCAAGGTGACCGCGCGGGGCACGGCGAAGGGCATGATGCAAACGCTCGCGACGTCGTAGGCGACGGCGAGCAGGCACCCGTGATCGAGAGCTTCGGAGGCCAAGTTTGGGCTGAGCAGCGCATGGTCGATCATCTTGGCGGCGTCGGTGTAAGTCAGCGTCATACTCGTCAGCCCTTCTAGCTGTGAGGCGACGGGTGCGTCCAGCCCAGCTAGGTAGGCTCCGAACTCGGTCGCCCTGACTTTTCGCCGGCCCCGGACCCAGCCCGTTTGGGTCGGTGACTTCCGTCGCGCCCTTCAAGATTAGGAGCGGGTGTCCGTTACTACGGTCATGACGAAGAAGATCTTGGTGGCCGACGACGACCTGGCATCACGCTTGCTGATGGCTAAGGCTATTGAGCGCGAAGGGTACAGCGTCATTCTGGCGAGTGATGGGATCCGGGCGCGCACGATTCTCGACGACAACGCTGACATCGCGCTCATGATCACCGACATCGTCATGCCGGGCCTCGACGGTCGGGACCTGCTACGCGGGCTCCGGCGTGATGGGGGCTTCACCCAGCTCCCTACGATCGTTGTGAGTGGCAACGTCGCCGAAGACACCGTACTCGCGGACCATGTGCGCGGCGAGACGGACGCCCAGCTGGTCGACTTTCTGCCCAAACCAGTGAACATCGAAGAGCTCCTGCGCATCGTGAAGACACGCACTGCTCCCCCGAACTAGCCGAGGCTGGTGGTGCGATTCAGAGGCGTCGGCGGTCGGTGGACCTGTGCGCAAAACGCCCCTGGCGTTTGGGCGTGTGCACCAGGTTGGCAGACCGGTAGCAATCACTACTATTCTGGGAGATGACGGATCCGCTCACCAGGAACGACGGGAACAGCGAGGCGCCCCAATGTGACCGGCGGTTATCGTCGAAACGCGGACCCCAGACCTCCCTAGGCAGCTGCCGCTGACTCGGTTATCTTCGCGAGGACAGTCGGCGCGCACTCCAGTCGCGCTCACAAAAGCAGCACGCCACCATGAGTCGAATACTGAAGTCACCTCTGGTTACCGCCCAAGAACTGTCTCAAGCGAAAGACGCAGGGGACCTGGTCATCGTTGACTGCCGTTTCAGCCTCGCGGATCCGGCCGAAGGACGACGCCGCTACGAACAGTCTCACGTGCCTGGCGCCCGGTACGCTCATTTGGACGAGCATCTGTCCTCGCCTCCCTCGAGCGCCCAGGGGAGACACCCTCTGCCCACACCCAAACAGCTCTCCGAACGCCTAGGGCGCTGGGGGATCCTACCTACGACCAGCGTGGTGTCGTACGATGACAGCGGGGGAGCTTTCGCCGCCCGCCTCTGGTGGATGCTTCGCTCTTTGGGTCATGAGGACGCGGCGGTGCTGGATGGCGGCTACGCGGCGTGGCTGGCCGCCGGCCTACCCACGGAGTCAGCCCTCCCCGTTGTAGCGGCGAACGAGTACACTCCCATTTCCACGAGCGACGCGACGTTGGTCACCACCGACGAGCTTGAAGAGCGGGTTGCTCGCGGCGCGTTGCTTCTCGACGCGCGCGCCCCTGAGCGATTTTCCGGAGCCGTCGAACCGATCGATCCCGTCGCCGGCCACATTCCGGGAGCAGTGAACCTGCCGTTCCAAGCGTTGTTGAGCAACGGTCATTTCAAGCCGCGGGACCTCCTCAGAGCGGCCTTCAATGAAGCCGCTGGCGGCGAGCTGCCGCAGGACGTCGTCGCGATGTGCGGTTCGGGGGTCACAGCTTGTCACCTGCTGCTAGCGATGGAGGTCGCCGAGCTGGGAACAGGCAACCTCTACGCGGGTTCCTGGAGCGAGTGGATACGTGATCCCTCAAGGCGAGTCGCAGTCGGCAACTGATCGGCTCCTGCGCGCACCCGCGGGAGCTCCCTCACGAAAATGAGCGTCCTACTGACCGGATTCGGGCCGTTTGCGGAGCACGGAAGTAATCCTTCTGAAGCGCTGGTCACGGCACCCGCGCTCTTGGCGATGCCTGATGTGAATTCGCTTGTCCTTCCGACCTGTTTCAACCGCGCCCCCGATCTTCTCATACAGCGAATTGAGGAGACGCTGCCCCAAGCGATCCTCATGTTCGGGCTCGCTGCGACGTCAACGAACCTCCGTCTAGAGCGGTTCGCGCGCAATCGAAACACCTCAGCTAGCGCCGACAACGATGGGGTCATGGGCACAAGTCTGGGCGCCAGCGTGCCCATGGGGCCGGCAACCTACGTGAGCAGCTTACCGCTGCTCGCCATGTCCCGGATCGCCTCCCAGAAGGGTGCAAGCGTAGCCTTTTCTGACGACGCAGGCGGCTTCGTGTGCAACCACACGTTCTACAGAATCGCGCACTACCTGGCGGAACGTTACCCCCGAACCCGCTGCGGTTTCGTTCACATTCCGACTCCCATGCCGCGCGAGCCACAGCTCGAGGCGTGGGTCGATGTGATCATTGCCTGGATAAAGCTGCTTCAGCCTTGACCTGGCCTGCGCCGTCGGATACGCGGGCCCTCTGGTATCCGCGTGGGCGTCTTCAACGGTTCGATCAGTTACAGCAAGTTCTACGTGCGGGGCGAGGTGCCGAAGAAGCACCAGGCTCCGTACATGAAGGCCATACGAACGCGCACGTTTGTCCCCCTCGACCCAGACCAGGAAGAGGAGGAGCACAGCGGCTGGTGTGCCCCAGGCAACTCTCTTGACCTCGACCTCAGTCAGCAAAAGGTCATGTTCGACTCGTACATTACGCTCGCGCTTCGCGTGGACAAGTGGCGGATCCCCCGGGCCCTTTTTCGGGCGCACTTCGAACAGGCCGCGACTGAGCTGAAGGCGCGCCACGGACGAGAGAAGCTCTCTAAGCGCGAGAAGGACGAAATCAAGTTTCGAGTCACCAAGCGCCTTCGCAAGAAGGTGCTCCCGAGCATGCGGCATTTCGACTTGTGCTGGGACCTCGACCGGGGCGTCGTGCTGTTCTGGAATCGCTCCCCGCGCCTCGCGGATGACCTCATGGCCCTCTTCGAGCAGACGTTTGACCTGCGCCTGGAGCAGGCCAGTCCCTTCGTAGAGGCCAAGCAGCTGCTGTCTGAAGTGGCGCTAAGCGCCGTCGATGAGCTTGACCAGTCTTCGTTTGCCTCAAAGTGACTTCCCCATGGCTGACCTCGTAGAGAGAATTGAAGGCACGCGCTTTCTCGGGCCCGAGTTCCTCGTGTGGCTCTGGTTCAAGGCGGAGCTGTTCGAAAACGAACTCGCGTTAACCGATGGTCGCAGTATCGAGTTGTGGTTCGAAAAACAGCTCACCTTGCGGGGCGCCCTCGACTCGGCGGAGCGTATTCAGTTCACCGGCGTCGATCCCAGCAAGTCGGCTGAAGCCAAGCTCGCGCTTCGCTCGAACAAGCTTCCGCAGCGCGCCCGTATCAGTCTACGGACCGATCAGGGAGAGTTCAGCTTCGTCTTCGACGCTGACACTTTCTCGTTCGGTTCGGTGAAACTCCCCGCGATGCTGGGTGACGACGCTGAGGAGAAAATCTCCAAGGACGAGCTACAGTTCGCATCCACAGCACCCAAGGCGAGCGTGCCAAAAGACGCCGATGAGCAATTCCTCGAGCGAATGGAGCTGCTACGCACTCTCGACGAGCTCTGGCGGCTGCTTTACGCTGAGTTCCTTCAGGTTCGCTTGCATGAAGACTGGGAGAAGGTGCTCGTGCCGTCAATCGTGAGCTGGTCTAAGGGTAAGCCCGAATTTGATACGCGGAGCTACGGCGCGCTCCTCAAGCGGGCCAACAAAGCTATGCCCTAGCGAGTCGCCGCGCCAAGCCCCGCCACCCGTGGAGGCCACGCCGCGCGCGCCGTACATTCTGCTCGCGGCGACTACAAAGCTGATGGCGGGCGCACAAACCGTTGTGCTACAAGCAACCCATGTCCACTCCGACTTTCTCCGGCGTCAGCGTAAACTCCAAGGAAAACATCTACTTC
>JBDKJZ010000463.1:0-4762 GCA_039796375.1 Pseudomonadota bacterium | reverse complement strand
TGGGGTCTTGGAGTCTGGGGTCTTGGAGTCTGGGGTCTTGGAGTCTGGGGTCTTGGAGTCTGGGGTCTTGGAGTCTGGGGTCTTGGAGTCTGGGGTCTTGGAGTCTGGGGTCGGTGGATCCTTCATTGCGAGTTCGGCGCAGCGCTCGAAGGAAGCTGCGCAGGTCGGCGTGTCTTTGCACCGCGCGACCGCGTCCGGCTGTTTCACAACTTCAGCGCACCACTCGGCATAGAGCGCCTCGGGTGGAACAGTACAGACTGGTAGCTGCGCGTAGCGCTGCTCGAAATCGTCGTTGGTTTCGATGGCGCTCTTTGCCAAACACTCTTCACCGATCTGAATCTCGGGTCCAGGCGCGCCAACGCGTCGCGCGAACAACTCGTAGCAATATTCATCGGCGTCTAGCGCGTCTGCCTGCTCGTAGAAAAAGGAACGGAGGCTACGGTGTTCGACCAGTTCACTGCCCGCAGTGAAGACGGCTCGATATTCGAACTGCGGCGCCCAGGCGCTGGCTGTATCGGGCAAAGTCAACCTCAGCGCAACTTTGTGCTCAGTCTCGGTCGCGAAGCAGAAAAAACCTCCGCAACTGAGCTGCTCGCCTGCAGAGCAGCAGACGCTTTCTCCGACGCCAGCGGTCGATTCGTGAATCGAGAACTCGGCGGTGACGGACGGAACAAAGTCTTCGCCCAACGCCGCTGCGGCTACAAATGAACTGCTGGTGTCCTCGGAGCCCTGGAGCGCGGCTTGCAGCCTGACCCGGTAGATCATGCCTTCAGTCAGTGGTGCTTCTGGCTTCCAAGCTACCGAGACTTGCGATGCGCCGTGCACCGTCGTGAACGTCGGCGCGAGCTCGAAGCTCTTTCCGGTTTCTGACTCAACCACGAGCAATAACCCCGACTCGAGCCCGCTACAGTCCCCGCCGTAGCAATTGATGTCGCCCGTAATCACGCCGTCGGTGGGAACAGTCGTTGGGACCGCCGACAGGTGCGGCCCAGCAGGGGGCATGCTGCAGGCCTGACCTGGGGAGGTGCTAAGTGAGTGAGCGGCTAGACAGAATAGGGCGGTGAGCTGAATACGCATGCCTGGTGCATTGCAATCCACATACCAAGCGGGCACAACTAGCGCGGCGCTCCTCTGTCAGGGAATCCGCCAGCAAATCCGCCATTTTGGGCGACGCGATGTTTTCACCGCGCGTGTGCCACCCGGGCCAGCCCTTTCTGGGGTCCCAGTAGTGCCAAAGTGTGCCAGCGGTTTCTGAGCGCGCTCGGCGAGCAAGCTGCGCCAACGATCCAGCGTCGCGGCCTTGCGATTTACACGGCGGATGGAGAA
Source organism: Pseudomonadota bacterium (assembly GCA_039796375.1). Taxonomy (GTDB): domain Bacteria; phylum Myxococcota_A; class Polyangia; order Polyangiales; family Polyangiaceae; genus SZUA-265. Next base: position 3,436 of record JBDKJZ010000463.1, on the reverse strand, counting down.
CTTCCCCACTACGCAGCAGTGCTCAACTTGACCTTGTACAAGCCCCGTTCGTGACAGAGCGCGCCGCGCCGAGAAGGCGGAGCCCGCAATGCGCTGGCTCCGGTTCAGACCGGGCACATGGGTAACACTTTAGACCCGATCTCCCGTAAGCTCCAAAAGGCGAACCGACCGTCTCCGAGGGCTCCCGTAAGCCCTGGACAACGGTCGCTCCGTCGATCGAAGGGGTCGGTCAACCCCCCCTTGGACAACGGTCGCCCCGTCGATCGAAGGGGTCAACCCCCCTTGGACACCGGTCGCTCCGTCAATCGAAGGGGTCAACCCCCCTTGCCGACGCGCACGTCGCCGTCAGAGGGGAGTTGCGAGCCTGGTGACGTTGCACCTAGCAAGCCATCCGCGGCGTAGGTGCAGCAGCGATTACACCCTGCGCCCGAGCGTCATGCAGCGGTTGCCAAATCAGTAGCAATCGCGACTATCTCGCCAGCTGCCGGATCCGCTCACGCGGCAGGAAAACGCGACGCCCCGAAAGCGCGGGACAGGTTGGTGCTCGCGGGCATGAGTTCAAATCCGCCGTCGGCTGACATTTGCCAAGCTTCCTGCAAGTAAAGCTGCCTCGCGGCCGGGGCACTTGACGCGAAGGATGAGGAATCATAACGCCCAGCGATCTTCTCGCCGGCTCGGAGAGATACGATCATCCAGTACGGCTTTCTCTGCGAAAAGACGAAGTCCCACGCGTCCGATGTGGGGTGCGGTGCAAACTTCTGAAAGTACTTGCTTGCTCGGAGTCGGGCGAAGAGCACCGCAACTAGCGCCGGCGCCAGAAGGACAACGAACACCGCGAACAGCAGGGTGAAGCCTGGACAGGTGTCCATCAGCTTGAACTTGTGCACCCAATAGATCGGTACGCCAAGTATTGCGTAGTTTACGCAACTGTACGTGACGGCATCAACCAGTTGCTGCGATGCCTCACGCTGCGCAGCTGGCTGGATGATGCTGTAGGTCTTTAGCGCGATAAATCCAGGAATGGCAAATGCCACGCAGAGAGCCAGCTGGTTTTTGGTCCAGATATCCATGAGATCGTGAGGGGAGAGTGTTGCTGCGCGCCAGCGTGGAGTCAACGAAGACTAGCTCTGACACCCGCGCGGCGGTGACTCTTCTTGCCGCATTGGCTCACCTCTGCGTGTCGGGATACCCAGCGCGCTGCCCAGCAGCGCAATCTCCTCAACCGATAGGGACTCAGCCCCACCCGACGCTTTGCTATAGGACGCCCCCCGCCTGACTTTCTGACTCCGGATAGGCTCCGAGCAAGCACCGCGGCTGTGCGACGGTTCCCGTTCCCAGCAACGCGAGGGGGAACTATGGCGCAGTTCGGTGGCGGATCCGAACCTGCTCACCGCGGTGTTCAGCGACAATCACGAATCCCGCCGCTACGAGCTCAACCGCTGCTTCGATCGCATTAAGGCTCTGAAGAACCACTGCCGGGTCGCATTGCGCAGGGCGAAGATAGACGATGCCGGGAAACTGCGATGCGGCGCGCACTGCCAGGGCACCGAAATCGCTATCATGCGTTAACACGACGCGCCCTTGTGCGACCGCAAAACTAAGCACATCGGCATCCGCTTTTCCGCCCAGTCCCGCATCAACGACGGTGACTACGTCCTTGCCCTGGTCCCGTAAGCTCTCCACGACGCGCGGATGAATGTTCTCGTCCGCCAGCAGCGGGTAGGACAGCGGCTTCACGCGGTGATCTTCACGTCCCAGACGACTTCGTTCTTTAGAGACTGCGCCGCATAAGCTACCGCTGCCCGGACTGACTCGAGCGACAGTTGGGGATACGATGCGACGATCTCGGCTGCGTCCGCCCCGCTTGCAATCAGTTCGAGGATGAACTCGACGCTGAGGCGGGTCCCGCGAACGCAGGGCTTACCGCCAAGAATCACTGGGTCACTGGCAATCAACGGCAACGCCATACGAGAGGTCTTAGCACACAAGCCCCGGCGAGAACTCGTGAGCCCCCCGAAAGTTCAAAAAGTCTTCGGAGCCCCCCTGCCGGCGGCGAGGGGGACAAAAGCCGCGTCTATTCGCGCGTGACCCTTGCTCTGCCGGGGGGAGCCAGTGGAAAAGGATAGAATCCCCCGATGCGCCTAGCCGACCTCGACCGACGCCTGACTGACCTGAAGGCCCTGAGCGTCCACCGTGGGCGGGTGTTGCGTGCCTGGCTGAACGGCAAGGCGCTGGACGTAGGCACGCGGCGTCAGCAGTCGGAGAACTTCCTGCCGCTGTCGGTGCGCAATGGCCTGCCGATCCTCAGCGAAGAACTGGATGCGCTGGCACAGATTCATTCCGAACATCCGGGCACGGATGACTCGGCGCGTTTCGTGGTGCAGCTAGCGGACGGGCAGATGGTGGAAAGTGTTTTGCTGCCGCGCGACGGCCTGTGCGTTTCGACTCAGGTTGGTTGCGCTGTCGGGTGTCGCTTCTGCATGACGGGAAAGAGCGGGCTAATCCGTCAGGTCAGTAGCCTGGAGATCGTGGCACAAGTCGTGCTCGCTCGGCGCAAGCGCCCCGTAAAGAAGGTGGTGTTCATGGGCATGGGGGAGCCGGCGCACAATCTGGAGAACGTGCTAGAGGCCATCGATCTGCTCGGTACCGAAGGCGGCATCGGTCACAAGAACTTGGTGTTCTCCACCGTCGGTGATCGCCGCGTGTTCGAGCTGCTGCCGCAGCAGCGTGTGCGGCCGGCACTGGCGCTGTCGCTGCACACCACCAAGGTGGCGCTTCGAGAACATCTGCTGCCACGCGCGCCGAAGATTTCCCCGGAGGAGCTGATGGACCTGGGCGAGGAATACGCCCGCAAGACCGGCTACCCTATCCAGTACCAATGGACGCTGCTCAAAGGTATCAATGATGGGCAGGATGAACTGGACGAAGTCCTGCGCTTGTTCAAGGGCAAGTACGCGGTGCTCAATCTGATCCCGTTCAACAGCCATGAAGGCACTGGCCTGGAGGGGGACTACCAGCGTCCGGATATCGACCGCATCCGCGAGATCGTCAAATACCTGCACAGTCGTTATGTGCTGACCAAGGTGAGAAACAGCGCCGGGCAGGATGTGGACGGCGGTTGCGGTCAGCTGCGTGCGCGAGCTGAGGGCGCCGCCACTTTGGTTGAGCTGCGGCGCAAGCCTCCCTCGCAGCCGGTGGTCGCCAGCTGAGCGTAGCGCGCCCCTAATGGCTCTCAGGCGCTTCTCGCGGGACTCCCTTGCGAAACAACCGGCGCCACTGTTCATCTGTGACGAAGAGCAGCAGGTGACCCCACATGAGGGCAGCGAACAGAACGCTCACCCGCACGGTCAGAAGGATCCCGAGGTGCAAGAGGAGACAAGACAGCATCGCCCAGCGGCGTGTGGGCTTGAAGAATACCCCGATCGCGATGAACCAC
>JBDKJZ010000462.1:0-4771 GCA_039796375.1 Pseudomonadota bacterium | reverse complement strand
CCCGACAAGGCGCGGAACGCATCGAGCAGCGCGGCGACGGACACTTCGCCTACAACCTGATCGGCGTCTCCAATGCCGACTTCGATCGGATCCGGGAGCTACAGCGATCCTACTTTGCGCAGCTACTAGCAATCGTGGCGCAGTCTCAGCCGGTTCAACAGGTCGCCGCGGTCAACATGCAGCTGTTTCCTCTGATCCGCGAGAGCTAGCATCGCGGGGAAGGCTTCGAGTTAGAGAAATATCATGACGCCGCCACCCAGGCGGACAGTCTGCCCCCAGCCTCTGGAATCATAAGCGCCTTCCCCCCGTTGCGATCGGAATGAGACCTCGTGAGAAAACCCAGGCGAAATCGTCAAGAACGTTTGGTGATAGACCGGGAGCAGCAATGCCGGGTCGGCACTAACCGACAGGGTGTGGTGGTCGTCGGAACTATGACCGAATGACGGATTACTAGCGCTATTTCCATAGTAGGCATAACCGACCCCGGCCCTGAGCCAAAGCTGCGGGCCCCCGAGTGTAACGAGGTATCCGAGCCGGGTTCGCACGCCGAAGGTATCAAACCCGTAGCTCCAACTCTGCTCGTCGCTACTGTTGCCCCAGGCGTCGAAGGAGCCACCAAGGCTCAACCGATCACTGACAAAGTAGTCGGCTGCCAATCGCCCAAGACTGGGGCCGTACGCGCCGTAATGAGTGTTCCCCGTTTCTTCACCGTTAGACGCACGATCGGTCTGCCTGTTGTAGGAGCCTCCAACCATGTCTTCGAGACCCAACGCCCAGTCGCCTCTCTCACCCACGGTCTTTCCCGGATCTGGCGATTCTATCTCACCGTTCGGTTTCGCTAGCGCCAGCTGCTCGACTGTCATTATCGACGTCACGAGCCATGTCAATCCTGCCCACTTGATCCACTTATGGTTAATCACGTTCATTGAGTCCAATCCTTGAATCGGTTTTTGTGTGCGCCACGACGACTTCTTTTCAGGTCGTCGTTGGTTCAATGCGCAGCAGCGACAACCACTTCCCAATCGACGCACCTTGGCAACTTGTCGGTGAAACAAGTAAACGACCGCTTGGGGTGACAACCTGACATCCTGACATCCTGAGAACCGCTGACTGTCGTAGGGCTTCCAATTCAGACGAAAGTGTGCTGTGGTTCGCCAGCACCCGAGCTTCGAGCGTTCTATGCCTCTTCGCCCCCTGCTGTTCTTATTCGCGCTCGGCCTCGGTGCCTGCGATGCCCCCAAGCACGGGCTGACCCCAACGCCGCCACCCACCATTGCGAAGGCTCAAGCTTCAAACCAAGACCTAGCGCCCGCGGCAATGGCGCTCCCGCTGCGCCAGGTCACGCGCCTCACCGGCGGGTTAAAACCCGAAGAGAGCGGCCGGTGGATCGTCGCTATTCATGGCCTCGGAGACACCCCGGAGAACTTCCAGAATCTCTCGCAGGGCGCGAACTTCAAAGCCCGTTGGTTCTTCCCAGCGGCTCCACACGCCCGCGACTGGTACGGCGGGGCGCGCGGTGGTGACGGGGAAAAACTTGAGCGAAACCTCGAGCTCGCCGCCGCGATCGTCGCTCAGTACCTTGAGCACCTGTCAGCCGACCCCAAGAACGAGGGTCTCCCGATCGTCACCGGTTTCTCGCAAGGCGGTATGCTGAGCTACGCACTCGTGGCGCTCTACCCCGAGCGCGTCTCAGCGGCGCTGCCGATCGCTGGCATGTTGCCACCCAGCTTGTGGCAAAAGATCGGCGCCGCGGGGCGACCGGCTCCGCCGATCAGCGCGTTTCACGGGCGCAGCGACCAAGTGATCCCGTTTGCTGCGACTGAAACCGAGCTGCTCAGGCTGCAAGCAGCGGGTTACCCCGCGCAGTTAACGGCGCTCGACAACGTCGCGCACCGCATCCCAGAGCCGCTGCACCGGGCTTGGCAAGCGGCCCTCGCTCTGCAGCTGGCGCGTCACTGAGCGCGGCTCACGGCGCCGGCCACTTGAGCTGAAACTCTAGCTCCTGCTCGGCCGCGCCACGTTCGTGCTCGATGCTGATCACGGCGCTTGCAGGCACGCTGACACGTTCGCCCGCGACTTGCATACGAAACGGCTTGTCCTGCTCAAGAGCGTCGGCCAGACGCCGAAGCTTCTGTATGAACTGCCGCTTCGGGTAGTTCTTTTCAACATCGCGTTTCGACTTCTTGGTTTGAGCCATCACTGGACTGTCCTACACTCTCGGCTCCGCTGGCAACAGCTCGGAGCCCATCGCCATCGGCGCACGCCCATGATAAGGCAACGCCGTGACCCAGGCCGCGCCGTATACTGAGTTTGAGCCCCTCACGCTCGGCCCCAACTCACGCGTGTTTGTGCTCACGGGCGCTGGGCTCAGCGCCGAGAGTGGTTTGGCCACGTTTCGGGATGCAGCTGGCCTTTGGGAGGGACACGCCGTTGAGGACGTCGCTTCGCCAGAGGGTTGGGCGCGCGATCCTGAGCTCGTCTGGCACTTCTATTCCGAACGCCGTGAGCAGCTGCTCTCAGTTGCACCGAACGCCGCCCACCTAGCTTTCACGGCGCAAGAAGCTTTGATGGGTGAACGCCTGTACTTGTGCACCCAAAACGTCGATGACCTGCAGGAGCGCGCTGGTGCCCAGCGCGTTGTCCACATGCACGGCGAGCTAGTGAAGAGTCGCTGCGAGCGCTGCAGCCGTCCGCCTGTGCGCGACCTTGGCTCCTACCACAGCCTCGCTGTCATCCCGCGCTGCGCGTGCAGCGCCCGCATGCGTCCGCACATCTGTTGGTTTGGGGAAGTGCCGTACTTCATGAACGAGATCGACGAAGAGCTTTCGCGCTGCGACGTGTTCATCAGCGTCGGCACCTCGGGCGTGGTGTACCCGGCCGCGCAGTTCGTGCGTCAGGCCAAGCGCCGTGCGGGCGTGCGCGCGGTCTATATCGGTCCTGAAAAACCCGAGAACGGCGGCGCCTTCGATGAGTGCCGGATCGGCGTCGCGACCGCGGTGCTGCCCGGACTGTTCGCTTCCGCACCTCAGGTGGCGCCCGCACCTTAAAGGGCTCGCCAGCCCACCCGCGAAAGTTTGCGCCAGCCCGCACGCGAAAGTTTGCGACGCCCCGCCGCGGAGCGTTACAACCACGCCCCTTGAGTACGACGGCCTTTGACCAAAAATTCGGCGAAGCCTGGCTGGCAACCGTCCCCCAAGCGCCGGGCGTCTATCGCTACTTGGACGCAGCGGGCGCCGTCATCTACGTCGGAAAAGCTAAGAACCTGCGGCGGCGGCTCAGCAACTACCGGAACGCCACTGGCAAGAAGGTGCATCGCAAGCTGCGTCGCTTAGTCAAAGCCGCGCACTCGCTGAACTACGAAGTGTGCGGCTCCGAACGGGCTGCGTTGCTGCGGGAGGGGGAGCTCATCCGCTTGCTTAAACCTGCGTTCAACATCGACGGCGCGTTCGCTTTTCTGTATCCGTTCCTGGGACTCGGCAGCTGGGACAAGCACGTCTTGTTGTGCTTCACGACAACGCCGGAAGAATTTCGCGCGCTGCCGCTAACCTGGTATGGATGTTTTCGCTCACGGCCTCGGGTAAAAACGGCATTTGAGGCGCTCGTTGCGCTGCTCAGCCTGATTGGACACCGTGAAAAGGCCACGCGACTGCCGCCCTTTCCAAAGCTCCGTGGCTCCAGGTTGGTCGGCATGCGGCAGCTGCCCAGCGCGCTCAGCGACGGGCTCGTACCGTTTTTCGACGGAGGGTCTCCCGCCGTGCTGAAGGATCTCTCCCGCAGCCTGCTTGACCGACCTCGCGCGCTCCAAGATCCATCGCTGGTGCAAGAGCACCTGACAGCCCTGGTGCGCTTCTTCGAAGCGGACGCGGTCCCCCTGCGCGAAGCGCTTCATACCGCCGGCAACAGCGCGGCCACGGTTTCGCAAGCAGAGCGGGACAATTTGTTCATTCGGGCCACAATTAGCGAATGACGCCCCCTCCGGTTCACGCGAGCCCGAACAAAAACACCGAAGGACGGCCAGTTGGGCCACCCGTCGGTGTTTCCGTACTAGTAGCGCTTGAACGCTACCCGGAGGTGGGGCTTATGGGCAGTTGATGCCCTCGAGCCCGACGTTGTAGGGGGACCCCCACTGCGTCAGCTGTTTACCGACGGTACCGTGAATCACGCTCACGTTCTTGATCTGGAGTTTGTCCACGATCACGCGGGCGGCGTTCTGGCAGGTGATATCGTCCCGGTCCGCGGAGTTGTCGTACTGGAGCGCCAAGTAGGTCGTTGTTCTTGCTCGAAACCACCGAGGGCGAGCGGTTGACGTTGGTCAGTCCGCAGCTTAGGAGTGGCGCATGCATCACCGCTTAGCGCCCTACACTGAGCAGACCTACGCCTTGCTCCGCCTAGGCAGCGGCTTCCTATTCGCGATCCATGGCGTTCAAAAGGTCTTCGGCCTCTTTGCGGACGCCCCCAAAGCGGTGGGAAGTCAGCTTTGGCTGGGGGGAGTGCTCGAGCTGGTGTGTGGCTTGGCGATCGCGCTGGGCTTCAAAACTCCGTGGAACGCGTTTCTGGCGAGCGGGACCATGGCAGTCGCCTACACCCAGTTCCATTGGAAGTTGCAGCTCGGAGAGCAGCTGCTTCCCGCCATCAACAAGGGTGAGCTTGCCCTGGTCTATGCCCTGCTGTTTCTCTTTGTCGCGTGTAAAGGCAGCGGGGCGTTCAGTATCGATGCTTGGCGGGGGGCAGCGCGTTAAGGAGGCGCGAGCATCAGCTGCACCCCCCATCC
>JBDKJZ010000461.1:0-4789 GCA_039796375.1 Pseudomonadota bacterium | reverse complement strand
GTTGGCGGCGCTGGCGGCTCGGACGTTGGCGGCGCTGGCGGCTCGGACGTTGGCGGCGCTGGCGGCGCTGGCGGCTCGGACGTTGGCGGCGCTGGCGGCGCTGGCGGCGCGTGATCAACCTGTCGGAGCCTTCCCTTTGTCGACGACCTATGACGTCGGAGACGGTCCGGAAGGGCTCCGACCATCAGCCCCAATGGCACGATGGCGCTCGTGGGTATCCTCAACGGTAGCAACCTAGCCACCAACCGGGTGACCATCGTTTTCAACGCCGACGCGGGTAACCGGATCGGAGTTGAGACTCAGCAGTAGCGAACAGCGGCCGCGTCGCGCAACGGGTGAACCGTCGCGGGGCGCGGCCGCTGTCTTTCAACCGCCCGGTCGATCCTGTTGTTCCTCGGGTAGCCGCCCTTGGAAGATGCCGCCCCGTGGCAATGGGGTGCGAAGGCAGCGAAGGCCTGCGCTGCGGCTCGGGTCAATTGGCGCTGCTACTCGGGCAACGCGCCGCTCGGCTCTTTATGGGGGACGCCGGGCTGGTGACGCTGTGCTAGACACGCCCGTCATGTCATCGAGCGACAAAGAGCCCGAGTTAATGCAGAAACTCGTCTCGCTGTGTAAGCGGCGGGGCTTTGTGTTCCAAAGTTCGGAAATCTACGGCGGCCTCAAGTCAGCCTACGACTACGGTCCCATGGGCGTTGAGCTCAAGCGGAACCTGATGAACGAGTGGTGGACCTTCATGGTCACTAGCCGCGAAGACGTCGTCGGGCTCGAGTCGAGCATCATCATGCACCCGAACGTGTGGCGCGCGAGCGGCCACGTCGGAAATTTCAACGATCCCCTGGTGGATTGCCTAGTGTGCCAGGAGCGCTTCCGCGCGGACAAAGCCCCCAAAGCAGACGCCGGGGCCCCTTGCCTGATCACCCTCGGGGATAAGGGCCGGGCAGCGCTCGCCCTGGACAAGATCAAAGAGCTGCTCGGCGCGGAGGGCTCGACCGGCAAAGCCAACGGCGAACTGAAGCGCGACGGCACGTCGATCAGGGGCGTCGCGGCGGGCGATCGGGGTTACGTTTGCCCGAACTGCGGGGGACCGTTCCTGAGTGCTGAGCGCAACTTCAACGGCATGTTCCGCTCCAACCTGGGTCCGACAGATCCGATCCAGCATGTCATTGAGACACTTCGACAAGGTGTCTCCGAAGGAAAGTCGGATACTGAGCTCCACGCGCTAGCCGACGCCGCCATCACGCAAAGCGCCGTCTACCTGCGCCCCGAGACGGCCCAAGGCATGTTCGTCCAATTTCAGAACGTACAGCAGAGCCAGTCGATCAAGGTGCCCTTCGGCATCGCACAGATGGGCAAGAGCTTCCGCAATGAGATTACGGTGGAGCACTTTATCTTTCGATCGTGCGAGTTCGAGCAGATGGAAATGGAGTTCTTCTGCGAGCCAGGAACCGGCCCCAAGTGGCTCGAGTACTGGAAGGACCAGCGCCTGAGCTGGTGGAAGAGTATTGGCCTCTCGGCGGAGAAGCTCATGTTCCGCGAGCATGACCCAGCAGAGCTAGCGCATTACTCGGACGGAACCTTTGACGTGGAATACGAGTTCCCGTGGGGTTGGGACGAACTCGAAGGCATCGCCAGCCGCACCGACTACGATCTGAACGCACACATGGAGGGGAGCAAAAAGAAGCTCCACTACTTCGACCCCGAAGTCGACGACCCAGCCACCGGAAAAAAGGGCTGGCGCTACATCCCCCACGTGGTCGAGCCGGCCGCAGGCGCGACCCGCGGAGTGCTGGCGGTGCTGTGCAACGCTTACTGCGAAGAGCTCGATGAAAACGGTGTGGTCACCCGAACCGTCCTCAAGCTGCACCCCCGGCTCGCACCCTATAAGGTCGCCGTCTTGCCGGTCGTGAAGAAGGACGAGAAGCTCGTCGAGCGCGGTCGCGAGATCAACGAACGTTTCCTCGCCGCCGGTATCGCGGCCAAATACGATGAGCAGCATACGATTGGAAAACGTTATGCGCGGCACGACGAAATCGGCACGCCCTACTGCCTGACCCTGGACGAACAGACGCTCCAGGACGGCAGCATCACGATTCGCTACCGGGACGACAAGCGCCAGGAGCGCATCCCGGTTGCCCAAGCCGTAGAAATCGTTCAGCAAGCGCTGCGCACCGGCAAGCTGTGACGCGTGGCGAACAGGCGGTACCTCACCACCGCTTCTCCCCGCCCGTTACGCACCCGCGCTGAGACGGCAGCCCCTGGCACTTTCAGCGCGCCGCCTTTTCGCCCTTCTTGACTTGGCGCGGGTGACCTGGGAAAGCTGCCTGTGTGACGGGTACCGTCTTGGTGGTGGACGACAGCCCGACGATCCGTAAGGTCGTCGAGTCGGTCTTGCGGGCGCGGGGTTTTGAGACGCTCACCGCGGGGGACGGGCGTGAAGCTCTAGACCTGTTGTCCGAACACCATGTCGACCTGGTGCTACTGGACTTCGTGATGCCCGTCATGAACGGTTTCCAGTTCTGCCGAGAGCTTAGAGCCAACAAGGCAACCGAACGCTTGCCGGTGGTGCTGATGAGCGCCAAAGGAGACAAGATCCGCGGGCAGTTCGTCGAACAAACAGGGGCGATCGACGCGATCACCAAGCCGTTTGACCCCAGGGCCTTGCTGGCCGTCGTCGAGAACGCACTACGCAAACCGACCAGCACCTCGCCCAGGTCTGAGCCCCCACCGGCCCGCGACGACTCGCGCCTCGACATGGCCCCGCTGGAGGCCATGGTTGACCCGACTGAACGTGCGCGAGAGATCAGCAATCTGTTCTCCAAAGGGCTGGCGCGCCTGTTGCTTCCAGTCCTTTCTAAGCTCGGGCCCAATCCCGAACCGACCACTCTCGCCCAGACCCTTCGGGAGGTGCTGGAGCCCGCGAAGCTTCGCGGCCTGGGGGGCTTGCTCGCGTTGCTCGAGCAACCGAAAGAGCAAGCCGCTGCGCTCACCGGGGATCTCAGCTTTGTCTCGATCGCCGAGGTGTTGCAAATGCTGGAACTGCAGCGACAGTTTGGCGCCCTGACGATTGCGTACGGCGATCAAGAAATCATCTTGTACCTCGCCGGCGGCAAGATTGACCTAGCTAGATCAGCACATCTCCCGATCAGTTTTCGGTTGGGTCGCTATCTGGTGGAAGATGGCGTGCTGACATCTGAGCAGCTGCAGGCGCTGATGGACCCGACCACTGGCGGAAGGCGCCTGCTCGGTGAGGAGCTCGTCAAGCTGGGCAGCGCCACAGCAGAGCAAATCCAGGCGGCCTTGCGGCGCCAGTCGAGCGAGCTGGTTTACGAGTCGGTGCGCTGGAAGAGTGGGCGGTTCACGTTCGAGGCCGGCACTAGCTGCGCTGAGGCAACGCTCGCTCAGCTTGGGCTCGCGCCTGCGGGTCTGTTGATGGAAGGTTTTCGGCGAGTTGACGAGTGGCAGCTCATCGAAGGTTCGTTCAAGTTTGACGACGTCCTGCAGAAGGACGCCGTCGCGCTTGAGCGCTACGATCGCTCCAAGCTGACAGCAGCCGAGCAGTGGGTGCTTGAGTCCATTGACGGCAATCGGACCGTTCGCCAGGTCGTTGACCAAGTAGCGGCGAGCACCTTCGACACGTGCAAAATCTTGTTCCAGTTCCTCCAAGCGCGACTCGTGCGATGCAAAACGACCTGAAGCCAGCCCGGCTGAGCGTCTTCGTCGAGCGTCCGGAAGACGCCCCCAAGGTCTTCGAACTCAGCCGAATCTCTGGGGTCTGCCCAGACCTTGAGAGCGAGCGGCAGAAAGAATACTGCCAGATTTGGGTGGCGGCCGGTCCAGGGGTTCAAGGGTACTTGCTGTGTTGGTGGGTCGCCGATGAGCTGCAAATCGTGGACCTCGCGGTGGAGCCGGGAGCGCGAAAGCGAGGCACCGCTAGCGTCCTCCTCGAAGAGGTGCTCGCTGCTGCGAGGAGTCACGGTACGGCGACTGCGCTCCTAGAAGTGCGCGCGTCGAACACAGCGGCGCTGGCGCTGTATACCAAATTCGGCTTCCAGGTCGCGCGCCGGCGCGCTTCGTATTATGTCGATGGTGAAGACGCGCTGGAGATGTCGCTGAAATTATGAACCGCCGGTCGATCGCGCTGAGTCTAGCCATACTGTTCGCGCCTACAGCGCAGCTGGCCTGCAGTGAGAGCAAGCGTAGCGATCCGGCCGAGAAGAGCCCGAACGTGACCGTGCCCCCGGATCCACTCGTGTTCGGCGGAAGCTTGGTTGAACCCCCAGACGGTCACCCCAAAGTTGGCCCCACCCCGAGCGGAAGTGCGGTCGCGCCCAGCATGAGCCTCGCTAGGCCCAGACCTCTCTCGCTGACTCAACGGCCAACGCCGGACCCGGACTCACTCGCCCTTGGACTACTCCTGGGACTAGACGCGCACTTCGAGTGGCCCGGCAAAGAGTCGACGCTACGCCCACAACCCGCCGACACCACTGAGGAGGAGCCAGCGAAGTCACGCTTCGCCCTCTCTATCGCGCTGCACGCCGCTGGAAGGATGAAACTCGCGCTGACTTCCGAAGCGTATGGCCTGCGCAGCGGAACCCAGCTCCTCGCGCGTTACGACGCGCTCGGGATGTTCCTCGTGTGGCCTGAGGGCACGCAGTATCGCGTTTTAGGGCAAGGAACTCTGCGTAACCTGTTCGCGGAAGGACGTCTGGATGCCACCCCAAACTCCCCGGGAAAGATCGAGGTGCAGGCTGATGGCGGCCGCTTGGGGCTGCCAACCCAACGATATAAG
>JBDKJZ010000460.1:0-4806 GCA_039796375.1 Pseudomonadota bacterium | reverse complement strand
ATCGACGCCGGAGTTGTCCACGCCGTCTTCTTCGCCGCCAGTGACGCCCAGCTCGATCTCGAGCAACATCTTTACCTTCGCCATGCGCGTCAGGTACTTGGCACAGATCTCCAGGTTTTCGTGCAGCGGCTCCTCGGACAGGTCCAGCATGTGGGAGCTGAACAGCGGCTCACCGTTCTTCTCGAAGAAGTCTTCGCCGGCAGCGAGCATGCCATCGATCCAGGGCAGCAGACTTTTCGCGGCGTGATCTGTGTGAAGCACCACGGGGACGCCGTAAGCCTCCGCGATGTTGCGCACATACTTGGCGCCCGCGATCGAGCCTGCGATCGCGCCCAAGTGGTTTTCCTTCGAGAGCGTCTTGCCACCGAAGAAGTGGCCACCGCCGTTGCTGAATTGAATAACCACCGGAGCCTTCGCCTCAGCTGCGGCCTGAAGCGATGCGTTCACGGTATGCGAACCTGTCACGTTGACCGCCGGGAGCGCGCACTTCGTCGCCTTGCAATAGTCGAACAGTTCACGAAGTGCGTCACCAGTGACGATTCCGGGCTTCAGCTTGAGATTGGCCATGTGTGTATTCCTGGGTTTTGAGGGGTGATACGGCCCTAGGGCCGCGAGAGCGCAGGCGTACTAGCACACCTCGCGCGCGCGGCGCTACGCCAAGATCTGCTCCTCGCGAGTACAGTGACCTCGTATCCTCCCCCCAGTCCGGACCGAAGGTTCGCCGGCCTTGAGCGACTCGTTTTTGTGAGCCAACTCGGGTTACTGCGAGGTGACTTCGAAGAGGCCAGCCGCCCCCATCCCGCCACCAATACACATAGAAACGATGCCGAAACGTCCGCCACGCCGGATCAGCTCGTGCAGGAGGGTCGCCGTCAGTTTGGCACCGGTGCAGCCGAGCGGATGGCCAAGCGCGATGGCTCCGCCGTTTACGTTGAGCCGCTCGCTCGCGATTCCTAGTTCCCGCTGGCAGTATACCGCTTGCGCGGCGAACGCCTCATTGATCTCGAACAGGTCGATATCGTCTAGCTTCAGTCCGGTCTGTTTGAGCAGTTTCCGAATCGCGGGGACCGGGCCGATCCCCATGATGTCGGGATCAACCCCGGCAACGGCGTAACCTCTGACCCGTCCCAAAGGACGAACACCGAGTTCCTGCGCCTTCGCATCGGAAAGCAGCACGGCAGCCGCGGCGCCGTCGCTGAGCGGACTGCTATTGCCTGCGGTCACTGTACCCTTGTTGCGAAACACTGGTCGCAGCTTAGCCAGCGACTCCAGCGTCGTTCCCGCGCGTGGGCCCTCATCGGAATAGAATTCGCTGAAACTCAGCGCGTTACCCGCAAACGAGCGGGCGCTGACCGGCACAATCTCCTCAGTAAAACGTCCCGCAACAACGGCTGCGAGCGCCCGCTCGTGCGACCGCACTGCGAAGGCATCCTGCTCAGCCCGGTCCACCCCGAATCGCTCTGCGACTCGCTCAGCCGTGTGCCCCATCGCAATGTACGCTTCGGGAAAGCTGTCCATCAGCGCGGGGTTCAGACTGATCTTGTTGCCTCCCATCGGTACGGCAGACATCGACTCGACCCCCCCAGCAACCACGACGTCGGTCAGGCCCGCGTGAATACTCATCGCGGCATGCACAATCGACTGCAGCCCACTCGAGCAGAAGCGGTTGATGGTCTCTCCGGGGACACTGCTGGGCAACCCAGCACTAAACACCACGTTTCTAGCGATATTCCAGCCTTGCTCCGCTTCCGGCATGGCGCAGCCCAGCACCACGTCGTCGATATCCTGAGGACTCAAACCGGGCACCCGCGCGAGGGCTCCCTTGACGGCCGCCGCGGCGAGATCCTCGGGGCGAGTGTGACGCAGTGTTCCCTTGACTCCGCGCCCAACCGCGGTTCGTACACTACTTGCAACCACCACATTCAACGGAAAACTCATCAGCATACCCTCAATTCGTACCGCTATTTGCTCGGACGCGTCGCTGTCTACGGAACACCCCGAAGCACTAGTGCATTATTGACATCGAAGACCCAACCCGCGCGTCAGTTGCGCAACGGCTTTCCGGTCGTCAGCATGTGCTCAATTCGCTCGTGTGTTTTCTTTTCCCCACACAGTTGGAGAAAAGCCTCCCGCTCCAGGTCCAAAAAGTGCTGCTCGGGCAGAACGGTACCCGCCGCGACGGTTCCGCCACACAGAACGTGCGCGATCTTGTTCGCGATCAAAGCGTCGTGTTTGGACGCAAAACGCCCCTCAACCATACCCCAAATCTTCGCGCCGATGGTCCTAGCCGCGTCATAACCCGCAGCCCGCAACAGCAGCGGCCGTGGCGGTCGATAGCCGGAACTCGCCATACCCAGCGCGGTCTGCTTGGCCTCGAACAGCAGAAATTCACGGTTCAGTGCAACGCGATCGGTAGGTCTCAAATAGCGAAGCGCACGCGCTTCTGCCGCGCTTCCTGAGGTCTTCGCCAGGGCGATGTTCAGCGAGGCTTGCGCCACGAACGGCAATAGGTCGACGCCCTCGACGTCGGACACCTCAGACGTGTACCGATCCGCCATGCGCAGGCAGCCACCACCCGCCGGTAGGAGTCCGACCCCCACCTCAACCAGCCCCATATACGCCTCGGCGTAGGCTTGACTGCAATCCGCGGCCATCGCCAGCTCGCAGCCTCCGCCGAGAGTGTACTGACACGGTGTGCTGACCACAGGCACCGAGGCGTACTTCAGCCGTTGAAGCGCGTTCTGCAGGCCGCTGATGATGCCGTCAACCTTATCCCACTGCCCGGCCATTGCTGCCCCGACAATCATCTGTAGGTTCGCGCCAGCGCTGAAATGTTCGCTATCGTTCGCAATCACGATCGCTTCGAACGAAGATTCGGCGATATCTACGGCTTCGTTGAGCATCGCGACCACGTCAGGGTCAAGCGTGTTCATCTTTGTATGTAGCTCAACGCAGAGCACGCCATCACCGATGTGCACGAGACTCGCTCCAGCGTTCGTCCTGACTACGTTCTTGCTCTGGGCCTTATAGCTTGCAACCGTGAGGTGCTTTTCGTGCGTCGTAAGCGCGCTTCCCGCGCGACGCGCGGGGTCATAGAAGGTGACGTCGCCTTCGGACGCTACGTAGAACGAAGAGCGACCCGTGCTCAGCATCGCAGTCACCCAGGAGGGCACGTTCATGCCATCGGCCTGCATGCGCTCGACCGAAGCGGCGACCCCCAGCGCATCCCACACCTCGAACGGTCCGAGCTCCCAGTTGAAACCCCAACGCATCGCGCGGTCGATGTTAACAATATCATCCGCAATTTCGCCGACTAGGCCCGCTGCGTAACACAGCGTCTTGGCTAGGATCCTCCAAGCGAAGCGCCCCGCGGCATCCTCTGAGGCTACTAGCTGGGCGATGCGTGCCCCAGTCCCCTTCGCTTTCTTTGCCAGGGTGAGCCCGTCAAAGACCACCGGTACTGGCGGACGATACTCCGCGCTCTTCAAGTCGAGCACCAGGATGTCGTTGCCCTGCTTCTTGTAGAAGCCCGCGCCGGTCTTGCGCCCAAGGTCGCCACGCTTGGCCAGGTCTTGGATGAAACTAGGCATCTCGAAGATCTGGCGCTCAGAGTCGGTGCCCAGGGAGTCGTAGCAATTCCTGGCGACGTGGATCATCGTGTCGATGCCGACGATATCGCTGGTCTTGAACACCGCGCTCGCGGGTCGCCCCATGGGCTTTCCCGCAATCTCGTCTACGGCCTCAATGCTGAGCCCCTGCGCCAACATCTCATGCGTGGCGAGCATCATGCTGTAAACGCCGATGCGATTCGCAACGAAGTTCGTCGTGTCTTTGCCGTAGACGATTCCTTTGCCAAGAAATTCGCCGAACCGTGCCACGCGCGCCACGACCTCCGGATCTGTATCCGGTCCGGCAACGACCTCGACCAAGCGCATGTAGCGTACGGGATTGAAGAAGTGCATCACCACAAAGCGTGAACGCAGCTCCTCAGGCAGCACCTGGTTCATCTTACCAAGACTAAGCCCCGAAGTATTCGAGGCGAGAATGCAGCTCTCGCTCAGGTGTGGAGCCAATGTTCCGAAGAGTTTCTGCTTGACCGCCAGGTCTTCGACGACTGCCTCGATCACCAGCTCGCAATTAGAGAGCTTCGCGAGATCGTCTTCCAGGTTGCCGACCTCAATCAACCGAGCCACGTCGGGTTCGAAAAACAGTGGCGGCTTCGCAGACAGCGCCTTCTCAACGCCTTGAAGCGCAAACTGGTTTCGCGCTCGCGGCTCCTTCAGTTGAGCACCGCTCAGCGCTGGTGGAACGATGTCCAAAAGCAACACGGAAATGCCCGCTCCAGCGAGGTGCGCTGCGATTGCGCTGCCCATGACCCCTGCCCCAATGACCCCTACGTGGCGAATTCCGTCGGACATCAGTGATATGTACCTCCGCGCGGGGCGGCGAACAGCCCTTTCCAAGAAATATTAAAAACGGGCTAAGTAAGCCGTTTATGAAGTTAACAGGACTCCCCAGCGGGCTGCGCGCAGAATCGGCAACTCCTAGCGCTCGGATGTCCAAACGCAGAGCGGGCACCAACCAGCCATCTAGCTTGGAGGCACCCGCAAATCGACTGGGCCCCCGATGGGTGCCCTCTGTTCTTTCGACCAGATGGTCGACAACCCTTAGTTCTTAGCGAACTCCCAGACGAACGTCGCGTCGCCTTCCCGCTCGTCGGGCGGATCGAGCTGCAGACCCTCAAGCGCGGAGACGATGCACTGACCGAGCTCAGGCGCGGCGGTGCTCTCTGGCATCACCTCCGCG
>JBDKJZ010000459.1:0-4811 GCA_039796375.1 Pseudomonadota bacterium | reverse complement strand
CACAGAAAGCGACCGCCAGCTTCTTGTCTTCGACGCACGCTTTGGTTCCGGCGCAAATAATCCCCTCCCCGCAGTTCTCCGCGAACATCGCGGCGTCGCGGTCGAAGGGTGGACCCCCGTCGAGGTCTTCGACGCTCGCATCTTCCTCATCTGGAAGGGTCGCGTCGTCTTGAACGTCGTCGCGCTCGGGAGGGCCGTTGTCTTGAACGTCGTCGCGCTCGGGGGTCTCGTTGGGATCGATGCTCGGGGGTCGCTTTTCGTCACCCCCGCAGGCTAAAAAGCCGAATGTTGCCGCTATGACGAGCGCCGCCGCGTTACGTAATGGTTGAAAATGCACTGGAGCCTCCCTCTAGGTGGGGCTCTATAGCCCGACTTCGCGCTCGGCTCCAACTTCCGCTGGGCTCTGACGGGGCCAGAGGCGCACCGCGCAAGCTCAGCGCAGCATGTACGCGCGCGCCTGGGTTGTGACGTAGTATCCAGCGGGCCAGTGACGATAGAACTGGCCTGCGATGACCGCATTGCCAGTTTGGGCGTGGACCTCGCGCTTGACGGCGCCTATTGCTCGCACGAGAGATCCGGGGCCGAGGCGGCGGCTGCCTTCCGCGTCTTCAGGTGTCAGCCGCGCCGACACGTGGACCACGCCGAATTCGTGGTCGCCGACCGTGACCCGGCAGGTTTCCTCATCAGTGCTCTCACAGAGATTTCTAGGTTGTCGGGTTCGGATGCTCAGTGTCAGGTCCGCGCTGCCGTCGGGCAACTCTTTGCGGGTCTTGACGACACCGAAAACGCTGACGGACTTTCCGATCCACCGGTCAAACTGGCGCCCTGCCATCACGGGATCGTAGTCAGCGGCGCCAGAAGCCGCGTCGACCTCAGCGCCGAGCGGCGCGTAATCTTTTGCGTGTCCATATGGCCCTGCGGAGCTGCAGGCTAAATAGCAGCTGGCGGCCAAGCCAGCGAAGGCGATTTCACCAAGCGAACGGACCCTCATGGCCCACCCTTACCACACTCACGGCGCGCCAGCGCAAGGGGGCGCAAGAGTCCAAGCGGCGCTTTCTTTGGGAACTGCCATCGTTGGCACTGGTGCGCTCGCTGTCCGGCGAACTACCCTGCACTCCCTTGTCGAATAGCCTCAACCACGCCGCCACTCGCGGGATTGTCAGCTGCCTCCAGGCGGCTCGCAGCCTGCTGCCCTGGGCTGTCACTTTGGGACTCGTGTGCGCGACGCTCGAGTGTACGACCCAGCACCCAGCGACTGAGCGAGTTGGCTCCGACGCGTCCGCCCGGGACGCGAGCTCGCAAACCACGGCTGACGCTGGACGCGATTCGACGAAGTCAAAAGTAGACGCCGCTCCGAACCGCACCGACGCTGGCCCGGGACCGCGGCTTCCTTCCGAAGCCGCAACTGCGCCAGACTTCCTGACGAAGCTGGCGACGCCTACGGACTACGGCCGCCTTGCCGGAGGGGGGAGCGAGCTCAAGTTCGTTCTGCCCACGACGTCCTCGGTTCCCGCCGCGCTCGCAGGGGCTAGCTGTGTTTTCCAGAACACTGCGCGATTTGCGTTTCACTTTGACTTCATGCGCAGGCAGCGCGGCTGGGAGACCCTCGACCTTTCAACTTTCGACCGCTGGGTTTATGAGGGCTCCCCGCCAAGACTTTGGGCGGGCTCTTTGAAGCCTGTGCTCGGCTTGAAGCACCCCATTCATGGGGAAACTGGAACTCTGCTGTTTAGCGTGAGTCGCCAGCAGCCCTTGACCGAAGAGGAAGTGGTGTACTTGGCCAGGACGCTGGGGCGTTGCGCGCCCTATGCTGCGCGGACCCTCGCCTATGTTCCGTTGAGCGCCGAGCAAGGAGAAGGTTTCGACTCCCTCAAGTTGGCGCTCGCGAAACGCGAGGTCGGTGCGATCTCGCCAGCTGAGCTCAGCGTGGCGCTGGGCGGTGAAGTGTATTCGGTCGGTGAAGGTTACGGCTACCTGCGTCTACCCAGCGCCACAGACGTCCGAGCTGGGCGCCGTGATGTCGTCGTCGTCGAAAGCGCGCCGCCAGATCTTGGTATCGTCGCCGGTGTGGTCAGTGAACTCCCCCAGAGCCTCCACAGCCACCTCAACTTGCGCTTGAAAGAGAAGCAGATCCCGAACGCGTCGTTGCCCGGATTGTTATCCAATCCGCTGCTCAAGAGTCTTGAAGGCACGCTCGTGAGACTCGTCGTAGACGAGACGCTCGGAACGTCGCTTGAGCCCGCTACGCTCGCTGCCGCTCAAGCGTTCTGGGCCAAGACTCGTCCAGAGATCGGGGCCCTGACCGCTAACCTTGCTCAGAAAACCTGGCGCTCTTACAGCGAGCTTAAGGCGAGTGACGCCCCCGCGTTCGGAAGCAAAGCCGCCAACCTGGGTGAGCTGTACCGTCTGCTTCCCGCTGAAAATCGCGTCGTTGGCTTCGCGATCCCGTTCAGCGAGTACTCGGGGTTCATCACGCAGGCGAAGCTGACTTCCGCGATTGAAACCGCCGTCAGCGCGCTTCACGCTAGCGCTAACGCGTTCGAACGTTCCGCGCAGCTGAAGGCTCTGCGTGACAACATCCGCCGACAGGTCATGCCTCCGGCTTTCCTTGAGCGACTTCAGGCGAGCATCACTCGGGAGTTCGGCCCGGCAGGCTTGCACGCTCGCTTGCGATTTCGAAGCAGCACCAACGCCGAGGACCTCCGGGCCTTCAGTGGCGCCGGACTCTACGATTCGCGTTCCGGATGCCTCGCGGACGACCTCGATGACGATGAACTAGGGCCTTCTAGGTGTCTGACGACTGAAGACAAGGCTGGCTACGAAGCTCAGCTTGAAGAGCGCCGTGCGGAGCAGCGGCGTTCACCCGGGGCGCTCTGGCTCGCTGAAGAGATTCAAGATTTGGAGCAGGAGCTCACTGAAGAGAAGAGCGCCGTCAGGGCTATTCAACGCGTGTGGTCGAGTCTTTGGGACGCGGCTGCCTACGATGAGCGGGAGTATTATGGATTGGTACACCTTGATGCCTTCATGGGCATTGCGGTACAACGCTCCGACAGCTTTGAGCGGCTCCAAGCCGTCGCGTTGACGGAGCTCAGTGCAGCCGATGGTTCCAGCTACTCGAGGGTGGCCTCGCAAATCGGCGAAGTGGGCGTGGTTGCCCCCGTGGACCCTGGCGCCTCACCCGAGGTCATTACCTTCCGCCGCCCAGCCGTCGGCGAAGCCTTCGAGTTCCGCCGCATCGCTGCGTCGAACCTGACCACCGCGCCGCTGTACACGGATGACGAACTTCGCGACGTGGCTAAGCACTTGCTGACCATCCACGATCATTTCAAGGCGAACGTGTACCCAGACCTTGAGCCGCTTCGGCTGGATATCGAGTTCAAGATCACCCGTGACGGCGCGCTAATCTTCAAACAAGCGCGACCATACCATTCGTCAAACTAGTACCAGGTGCCAATAACATGCGTTCACTAAATTTGTTCTGCGTAGCTTCATGTCTCTCATTCGTGCTCAGCGCATGTAGCGATCCGGCGCCTGGTGGCTCCGCGCAAGGGGAGGGTGGGGCAGATGGACCTAGTCTCCCGCCTGAGCAGGTCGGAGCAGGCGGGGGAAGTCCATCCCCAGGCGGCGCCAGCGGCGGGGAGCGAAACGGCGGAGCCGGCAGTCCAAACACCGTTGGCAGCGGAGGCAACGACGCAGGCGGTCAGGACAACGCAGGCGGTCAGGACAACGCAGGCGGTCAGGACAACGCAGGCGGTCAGGACAACGCAGGCGGTCAGGACAACGCAGGCGGTCAGGACAACGCTGGTGGCAACAACGCTGGTGGCAACAACGCTGGTGGCAACAACGCGGGGGGTGCACCGCCGATACCGGACCCGGACCCTTGGGCGGAGTGCCCAACCTTCGACGACTACAAGCCCGAGGCCAGCTGGAAGACGCCCATCCAAGTTACCGAGGGGGCTCGTTACTGCGCCCACGACAGCAATGAATTTGAGCTCAAGACCAAGCTCGCCAACAAGGCGATTCTTCGGTTCGCCGCGGGCACCTACAAGCTCCCTGACGACCTCGAGTCTCAAGCGGTGACGCTGCCCGCCTGTGTGCTTAAAGCTGGCGCTACAAAAGCCACTCCAGTGTCGGTGAAGCTCTCGAATGATCTGAAGCCCGCCAGCGGAACCTATCAAGTGCGCGGTATAGCGCTGGGTCTGGACGGCGGTTTTGAACCGAATCTGTTCGGAAACGCGCAGACTTACGTCACCTTCCAAGAAGGCGACACGCGCCACATCTTCGACTCCTGCGACTACGCGGAGGTGCCCGTTCAGGAGAAGAGCGTCGCTTTTGAGGGGGGCTCATTGACCTTCGACGTGCGCTGGGTCTCTGGCTCCGTGGGATACGGCGCGGGCGTGCTCTTGCGTGCGCGGGGAACCTTTAAGGGCCAAGCGATTGACCAAGACAACTTCTTCAAACTAGGAGTTATTGGTCTTCGTCACTTCTACGTGGGGTCGGCGGTTGTTTTTGATGAACCGATTGACTCAGTCTGCGCGCTGGAGTTCACCTCCATCAACTACGATAAGCCAGACCGCGCTGTTGCTTGGAATTGCGACTATTCGAAGTCGACGCCTGTTCCGCTAAAGTAGAGTCTAGCGGCTCTGATGACTAAGCAAGAGCGAAACCAGGGTGGCAAAGCAAAGGGGGGCCCGAGCAGCGGATGGCTCACCAAACTGACGGAGCTGCAGGCTCGACGAGCCCCCTATGTATCCCGGCGTGTCGTCCGAGATACTTGGGTGGCGCTTCGCGAGCACTCACGCGAGGATCGC
>JBDKJZ010000458.1:0-4853 GCA_039796375.1 Pseudomonadota bacterium | reverse complement strand
CTATTGGCACCGTTGCTCGTGAACCGAAAAGGTGAACATCGCGAGCTCCTCCAGACCGCGCGAGAAGACGGCCTAGTGCGCCTGCGCGTAGACGGCGTCGTCGTCCGAAGCGATGAAGTCGAGGCACTCGATAAGAGAAAGAAGCATCACGTCGAGGCGGTCGTCGACCGATTCAGCGGACCGAACGTCACTCCCACTCGGCTGCAGGCGTCCGTTGAACAGGCGCTCAAGTACGGCAAGGGCACCTTGATCGCTTGGTTCGAGCCCGCGTCAACAACGGCGGCGTCAGGGGCAAAGGCCCAGCGCGCTGGGGCTGCGCCTGAGGAGGTGGTTTTCTCGGAAAGACTCGCGTGCGAGAGCTGCGGGGTGTCGTTTCCTGAGCTCACTCCGCAGGCTTTTAGCTTCAACAGCCCTCAAGGCATGTGCAAAGCGTGCAACGGGCTGGGTTCAAGAGTGGAGATGGACCCCTCACTGATCATTCCCGACGACACACTCAGCATAGATGGCGGCGCCATCGCGCCCTGGGGTGAAGACGCTTCAGAGAAGAAGACTTGGGACTTTCGCGGTCAAATGCTCGAGCACCTGAAGCTCGACCCTAAGAAACCGGTCAACAGGCTGAGCGCAAAGCAGCGACAGCAACTTCTCTACGGGACTGGAGACAAAAAGTACGAGGTCACTTGGGCGACCACCAGCGGAAGTGGCAGCGGGCGCTTCAAGATCAGCTGGGAGGGTGTCATCCCCCGATTGATGCGCCGCTTCCGTCAAACCCAGAGCGAGCGGGCGCGGAAGTACTACGCGCAGTTCCTCGGGAACTCAGACTGCTCCGAGTGTGGCGGCTCCCGCATGCGTGTGGAGAGCGCCGCCGTACAGGTCGCTAGAAAGACCATCGTGGAGGTATCACGCATGACCGTGACCGAAGCGGCCGACTTCTTCTCAAACCTCAAGCTGCAGGGTGCCCGCGGGGAAATCGCCGCGGAAGTCCTAAAAGAGTTGTCGAGTCGCATCGGGTTCTTGAGCGCCGTCGGACTTGGCTACTTGTCTTTGGATCGGGCAGGCCCAAGCTTGTCTGGGGGCGAAGCGCAGCGTATCCGCTTGGCAAGTCAAGTGGGCTCGGAGCTGACTGGCGTCATTTATGTGCTGGATGAGCCGAGCATCGGTCTGCACCAGCGAGACAACCAGAAACTGCTGAAGACCCTGTTTCGTATGCGGGACATCGGGAACACGGTGGTCTGCGTGGAGCACGACGAAGACACGATTCGCGCTGCAGACCATGTGATCGACTTCGGGCCGGGTGCGGGCGTACAGGGTGGCAAGGTCATCTTCAGCGGGACGCCCGAAGAGCTCCTGCGCTGCCCAACCAGCAGCACCGGCGCCTACCTCTCCGGCAAGAAGCGCATTACTCCCCGGCCGCGGCGCTCACCCAAAGCGTGGCTCACGGTCGAAGGCGCTCGTGAGAACAACCTGAAGGACATCAACGCCTCATTTCCGCTGGGTGTGCTCGTCGCGGTGACCGGCGTCTCCGGAGCGGGCAAGTCTACCTTGGTCAACGATATCTTGTGCCCCGCCCTCGCGCGGCAGTTTCACGCGAGCACAGATCGGGTCGGGAAACACAAACGCATCACCGGGGTCGAACACCTGGACCGGATGATCAGCATCGATCAACGTCCGATTGGTCGTACGCCAAGAAGCAACCCGGCAACCTACATCAAGGTGTTCGACGAGATCCGCACGTGCTTCGCCGCGCTACCCGAAGCGCGGGCGCGGGGCTACACGCCCGGGCGCTTCTCATTCAACGTGAAGGGCGGACGCTGCGAGAGCTGTGAGGGCGACGGGGTCCGTAAGATCGAGATGCACTTCCTTGCAGACGTGTATGTAAAGTGCGAAGAGTGTGCAGGCAAGCGCTACAATCAGGCCACGCTTGAGGTCTCGTACAAGGGCAAGAGTATCTCAGATGTGCTTGAGCTTACGGTGGCTGAGGCGCTCGAACTCTTCAATGCCCACCCGTCGATTGCCGGACCACTGCGTTTACTCGCCGAGGTGGGTCTTGAGTACATGCCGATTGGGCAACCTTCGCCTACGCTCTCCGGCGGTGAGGCGCAGCGCATCAAGCTCGCGCGGGAACTCGCGAAGCGGGCTACGGGGCGCACGATCTACGTGCTTGATGAACCCACAACGGGTTTACATTTTGAGGACATCGTCAAGTTGCTCGATGTGCTTCATCGACTGGTCGACGCGGGAAACTCGGTGATTGTCATCGAACACAACTTGGACGTGATCAAGTGCGCCGATCACCTCTTGGATCTGGGCCCCGAGGGTGGTCCAGACGGCGGCCAACTGATCGCCTCTGGAAGCCCAGAAGAGGTCGCTAAGGTAGCGGCCTCCCACACGGGTCGCTTCTTGAAGCGAAGCTTGAAAAAGCGGACGCCGCAGAAGGGTGCCGCAAGCACCGTGGCACGCTAGTTAGCGCTTGCTGCTTGCGAGGTTGAGCTTCTGGCGGAGTAGGTCGCCGAACGAACCCACGGAGGACGCCTCGGCGGGTTTCGTCGCGCCACCGCGAGCGAAGTCTCGAAAGTTCTGACGTTCCTCGACGCTCGCTACCCGCTCGACGCTAAACGTCAGCTTTCCACCGTTCTCAGCGTTGACCAGGACGACCTTCACTTCGCTGTCGATTGGGAAAAACTTCCGATGATCCGCGCCGCGCACAATTCCGAGCTCGCGCAGCGGTACCAAGCCGCTGCCCTTGGGGGTCTCTACGAAGATGCCGAACGAGGTGTGCTTGTTGACCTTGCCGGTGAGGACCTCGCCCGGTTCGGGCGTCACCACGACGGGAGCTTCGGTCATCGCGCGCAAGCTGAGCCGCAGCTTTGGAATCGGGCTTTTGTCGTTAGGCTCAAGTGCTAACACGCGCACGAGCACCTTCTCGCCGACGCTGAGGACGTCTTGCACTTGCTCGATGCGGCGATGCGCAATTTCAGAAACGTGAACGAGCCCCTCGACACCGCCCCCGAGATCGATGAAAGCGCCGTATTTCTGCAATGAGGAGACGACGCCTTCGTAGTCGCCACCGACGGTAATCCGTGCGAGCACTTCGCGGCTCGCGTCTTGTTTCACGGCCTCAAGTAGCGCCTTACGCGAGAGCACGACGCTGCGGCCGTCCTCTTTGATCTCCACCACCTTGAACTGCAGGGTCTGCCCCTCGAAGATCGCTAGGTCCGCGATGTAGGCGAGGTCAACTTGTGACGCCGGACAGAAGGCGCGGATCCCCGCGACCTGAACTTCCAGCCCGCCCTTGACGGCCTTGCTGACGGTCCCTTCCACAGGGATGCCGCTCTCGCGCGCCGCAGCGAGCTGCGACACGTCGGTTTGTCCGCGCTGCCCGCGTCCCAGAGCCATGACTAAGACGGGTCCAGTGACGTCACTCACCGAGGCGACACTCGCCCTCAACTTGTCGCCGATCTTGACCTGAAGGTTACCCTGCTTGTCCTCAAGCTCGGTACGATCGATGCGGGCTTCGGTCGTCGCGCCGACGTCGACGAACACGCTGTCACGCCCAATTTGGACGATGGTGCCCTCGACCACTTCGCCCGTGCGAAGTGACTTACTCTTTTGAACCTTGTCCGCCGAGAAACCGGCTTCCATCATCGACGCGAAGTCGCCCTTGCTCATAGGCTCGGAGGCTTATGGGCTGAGCGCCCCAAAGACAAGGGCAAATGCCGACCCCGTAGAAAAGGCGGGGCCCAATGGCGAGCTGGGAAATTCCGCGCACCAAAGAAAAAGGCCCGCTCCGGATGGAGAGCAGGCCTTTCGGTTGGGGACAGCGCCCCAAGCCTCAGCGGCTATTGAGTTACGGCGCGGCGCACTGGCTGATGCCGTTGCACTCTAAGCCCGCAGCGCAGTTGTCTCGCTCTGGACCGGGCGGATTGCAGCAGGGTTGCCCTGCAGAACCACAGTCGGCGTTGCAAGTTCCGCCGCTGAAGACCGACAGCACGCAGGCGCCCTCCGCGCACATGGACCCGGCGCAGCAGGCCTCCCCGATGCCGCCGCACGTCCGGCACGTGGGGTCGCGACGACCTGAGCAAGCGAGCTCACCTTCACACTTGCGATCAGCGCAACAGGCTTCATCGAGCCCCCCACAGGTCTCGCACAGGCCATCACCGTTGCAGCCGAACCCGCTCTCGCAGGTGTCGTCGTCACAACACTGTTCACCAGCGCCGCCGCAGGTCGCACAGACGCCCGCTCCGCCACCGGTGCAGCTGTAACCATCGGCCTGGCAGTTGCGACCGTCGCAGCAGCGCTGACCGGCGGCGCCACAGTTTTCGCACGCGCCAGCCTTGCACAGTCCATCTAAGCCGCCGCAGCTTTCTGCCTCAGCCAGGCAGGTGTCGCCGACGCAGCACCCTCCTCCATTGCACGCGTCGGCGCCATCGCAGCACGGTTCTCCGGGACCACCACAGAGCGCGCAGACCCGACCGAGGCAGGTCAGGCTGTCGAGGTCACAAGCGCCCATGTCGCAGCACGCTTGACCCGCGGCTCCACAATTCGGCGTTGGCGTTGGTTCTGGCATTGAGGCATTCCCGCCCGCGCCCATGTCGGGTGGTGGTGGTGGTGGTGTCGCCCCACCGGCATCCTCTCCGCCTCGATCTGGAGGCATGCTTGCTTCCGGCTCCTCAAAGCTGGCGTCGGGCTCATCGCGCTCAGGAGTCGTCGCGGGTTCGTCATCCGCAGGCGCATCATCCGCGGGCGCATCGTCAGCGGGAGTCTCGCCTGACCCGCCGTCGTCCCCTTCGGGCCCGGCGTCGTCTGCATCGCCGCTGGTCTGGGCAGTTTCCGACTCGGTCTTGCCGCCACAGCCG
>JBDKJZ010000457.1:0-4888 GCA_039796375.1 Pseudomonadota bacterium | reverse complement strand
CCGCCATGGCGGTAGTTCCGTCGCCCATGCCAACGGCGAGTCTCGCTTTTGCAACAGCAATGACGAGCCGGTCCCCTTCGGTCACTCGCTCGAGTGCTCGCTCAGCGAGCTTGAAGCGACCACGCGCGAGCAGGTCCAATGCTCGAGCTAGCGGGTCAACACCCAGCTCTTCTGCCGTCGCTTCGTCGTCCAAGCCGGACAACAAGCGCTGCACGTCGTCGTCAGAAACTACGGGGCTGCTCGCCAGGCGACCGACGAAACACTTGAGTTGGCCCGGCAACCCGTGCGCGGCTTCGATCAGCTGACTTGCCGTGCTCGGAGTGAGCGAAGGGACAGCACGCTTCAGGATTTCAAGCGCTGTGTGTTCAGCCAACCGCGGTAGCTGAAAGCGCTCTGCGGCGCCGCCAAAGGTCTGTTCCCCTACGCTGACCACTGCGGCCCCGGAAGCGCGCGCGTTCGCGATGGCGTCACGGACGTCAGCATCCACAGAATCAGCGTCGTCGACCAGGAGCGTCAAGTCTTCCAGCGACGGATGGGCGCGCAACTCAGTGCGCACGGCTTCGACGTGACACGCCAGGTACTCATCTACCCAAATCAGCGGCTTATCTTCGACACCTAGAGACCACGCGAGTCTCCGCAGAAGCACACTGCGCCCTGAGCCCGCGTCCCCCGAAACCAGCAAGACCTGTCCTTGCCCCAGGCGTATCACCGCGGTGATCAGCCGACTCGCGATCGCCTCAATTCCCACGATCGGCCAAATCAAAGTGGGATCGACTGGTCGATCGCGTCTCTCGAGGCCAGCCGCGCGCCGCAGCGCTGACGCAAACTCATCGGCGGACGGGTAGCGTGCGTCAGCTGAAACCGCGGTGGCCCGTTGAGCCACGGTGAGCAAGCTACGCATCCGGTCGGAGTTCAAGGAGGAACCCCCACGCTCCACACTCTCACGCAACGCAACACCCAGCGCGTACACCTCCGCGCGCACGGTGAGCGGACCTCCCGAGAGTAACTCGGGCGCCGCATAGCGCGGAGTCAACCCCTGCGCCGTCGTTCCAGCGTCTCGCCACGGCGCGGCGAGCCCCAAGTCAACCAGGGTCGCTTCCCCGTCCAACCCGACAATGATATTCGCAGGCTTAACATCGCCGTGAAAAAAACCAGCCCTGTGGACCAGCGTCAGCTGCTCAGCCGCCCGAACGAGCGCGCGCAGTACGCGTTCACTTGGCGCGTCGGTCCCCATCAACGCTTCAAGGCTGGTGCCCAGAACCAGCTCCCGGACCATGTACGGGCGCCCACTGCCAGGCAGTCGCCCGAACCGCATGACCCGGGGAACGCCAAGACCCTCTAGCCCCGAGAGCGCGATAGCTTCGCGGACGAGCGCGGTCATCTCGTGCTCGGAAGCCCCCTCAGCCAGGACCTTGAGCGCGAGTTCCTCACGCGTTACGCGGTCGAGGACGGCCCAGACTTCACCGCCCCCGCCGGTCCCTAGCCGGCGGAGCGGTTCATATCTACTGGGAAAGGTTAACGAACTACTCACACGTTGCGAGGCCGCGGCTAGAGCGATTGGATCCGGTTAAAACTACAGGCCGTAAGCTGCTCCGACGCCAGCGAAGGCGCCAGTCGGCATGATACCGAGCTCGACCCGGGCGACGAAGTTGCGATGCATCTTGTAACGCAAGCCCAGCTGCCCCGCGAGCCACGGAAAGACGAGAGGGCTGTCGCCGCCGTCGGCCCAAGTGGGTTCGATGTAACCGCGTGAGTTGTAGCGCTCATTGCTATCCCCACAGAACCTCGCGTCAGGTACACCTTGATCCTCACAGCGCAGGTAGTCGTCTGGGTTCCCTTCGTCGCCCGAATCCCTCGGGTAAGCTTGATTGCGCTTCAGCTCACCGAACACAGCGCCAAGACCGACGCCAGCGCCGTAGGTCAGGGAGAGCCCGGGCGCGAACTCGTCGGAACTCCACATGAAGTCCGTCCCTAGGGTGAGGATTTTGTAATCGAAATCAAGGATTTCCCAGGCTTCGTTGTCCTCCGTACTTCCCTTGAACGGGACGTCTTCGGCGCTGTACATACCCAACTGAGCGAATAGGTTGTACTCAAAGTCATTCTTACGAATCCCGAACTCCACGCCCGGGGTGTGCGCAAATAGCGTCTTACCGCCGTCCGCGAACAAACCCTGCACGAGCGCGGGAATCACCACGGCGCGGTAACGCCCTCCGAGAAACAAGTACTGCTTGTCGCGCGCTTCGGTTTGCCCTTGATCGAGTGCGTGGGCGAGCGCCGCTTCATCGGCGGCCGCGGTTTCGGACCCGGCGCTCTCTACGCTCGTCGGCTCTGTGGACGCCGCAGCAGGGACGGTCGTCTCGGGAGCTGCGGGCTCGGCTACGGCAGCCGCGGGTTCTGCCACCGCCGCAGGCTCAGTCGGTGCAGCGGGCTCTGCCACTGCCGCGGGTGCAGTCGGTGCAGCAGGCGCCGCGGGCTCTGTTGCCGGCGTGGTCTGCGCGGTAGGCGCCGTCGGTGACTGAGCAGCCTGTGCCGCCGCAGGGTTAGCGACGGTCAAACTGGCACAGAGCGCCCCGAGCGTAAATCCACTAGCCACCCATTCGTGTTTAAACATGTTCTCAATCTCCTCCCAAGATAGGTGCTGACTCCAGGTTGTGCCAACAGCCGCGGGAGTGTGCCACAGCTCTGTGCCAGAAAGCAAAGCCGAATTCGCAGCAAGACGGCTGGCTCACCTAACCCCTATCAAATCAAAAAACCGGCAGGGCGATGACCCTGCCGGTTTCTTGATTTCTGCCTGAGGGGCGAACCCCGAGGCTACTGGTCCTTCGCGTCACCGCGCGCGAAGATCGACGCCACGTAGTTCAGGACGTCGGTCGCGCTCACTTCGTTGTAACCAAAGTACCTCATCAGGCGACTTTTAATGATGTCGATCTTTTCTTGCGTCTCTTTGTCGACCACCGCGCTAACCAGCGTCTTGAGCTTGATGCTGTCCTTCTGATCTTCGAACAGCTTCAGTTCAAGCGCGCGCCGAAGGCGGTCGTTGGTTTGCCAGTCGAACTTTTGACCCTCGATCGCTTTCGCGCCGATGTAGTTCATTATCTCTCGACGGAAGTCGTCTTTCCGGTTCTCGGGGATGTCGATCTTTTCCTCGATTGACCTCATCAAGCGCTCGTCGGACTCTTCATCCTGACCCGTGTAGCGATTCTTCACCCTCTCCTTCAGAGTATAGGCCTTGATATTGTCGATGTAGTTACCTGCGAGCTTCGAGATCGCCTCTTCGTCGGCGCTGATCGCGCGCTGGACCTCGTTCTTGACGATCTCATCATATTCAGCCTTCACCAGAGAGATCAGCTCACGATAGCGCTTGCGCTGCTCTTCGTTGCTGATCAGTGAGTGCGCGCGAAGGCCTTTCTCTAGCTCATTGAGGACCATGAAGGGGTTGATCGTCCCTTCACCGCTGTCGGTCACGAGCGCGTTCGAGATCTTGTCCTGGACGTAGCGGGGACTGATCCCAGCCATACCTTCGTTCTTGCTCTCCTTCCGGAGCTCCTTCACGGTATCTTGTGAATACCCGGGCAGCACCTTGCCGTCGTACAGCTTCATCTTCTGAACAACCTGCAGGTTGTGCTTCTTGGGTTCTTCCAAACGCGTAAGCACCGCCCACATTGCCGCGACCTCAGTCGTATGAGGCGCAACATGCTTGCCGCGCACCTTCTTCTGACTGAACTCTTTTTCGTAAATCTTGATCTCGTCGCTCAGGCGCGTGATGTACGGAATATCGATCTTAATGGTGCGATCTCGAAGGGCTTCCATGAATTCATTGTTCACCAGTCGCTTATACTCGGCCTCGTTGGTGTGCCCAATGATCACCTCATCAATATCCGTCTGAGCGAACTTCTTAGGCTTGATCTTATGCTCTTGAGAAGCGCCCAACAGGTCATACAGAAATGCGACGTCCAGCTTCAGCATTTCCACGAACTCAATGATGCCGCGATTCGCGATATTGAATTCACCGTCAAAGTTGAACGCGCGCGGGTCTGAGTCCGAGCCGTACTCGGCGATCTTGCGGTAGTTGATGTCGCCCGTGAGTTCAGTCGAGTCCTGATTCTTCTCGTCCTTCGGCTGGAATGTGCCGATACCAACGCGGTCTTTCTCACTCAAGACCATGCGCCGGACTCGGATATGGCGCGCGACCATCTTGCCCCAGTCACCGCCGTACTTGAGCATCAGCCCGCTAAAAATAAAGCGACTCGCGGGGTCGAGGTCACCTTCGACGCGCGCCGTGTAACGTTCCGTCGAGAACATTTCGGTGATGGCTTTGGCGCGCCACTCGATCGGGATGAGCCTCAGCGGTTCGTCGTGCATCGGCGAGTCGAACTCGTCCTCGTTGCCGCTCGCCAAACCGGTCCCCTTCAAGTTCACCCACTTGAAGGTGTAGAGCGCGCCGTCGGGAGTCTTTGAGTAGGCCTCAGCGCCCTTCTTCAACATGCGCGCAATGGTGCTCTTGCTGGATCCAACAGGACCATGGAGAAGGATTACGCGCCGTTCAGGGCCATATCCCTCGGACGCCGCTTTGAGCACGTTCATCAAGCGCATCAGAGGAATATCGAGACCAAAAACCGCGTCCTTTCCGCCGTCTATCGGGTCTTGAAAGAAGTTGTATCGGGTCAGCTTCTTCTTGTTGTCGATGTACTCATCTGTCCCGTGCGACAAGACCATGTCGTACAGACGTTGAAATGCGTTGCGGGTAACCTTCGGGCGCTCGCGAACGAGCTGCAGGTACTCTTCGAAACTGCCCTCCCAAGACAAGTCGCGATACAAATCGTAGTCCTGAAGTTTCGCTATCCGAGAGGTGATGTCCAACGAGTCCAAAAGCTAGCCTCCAAATCAA
>JBDKJZ010000456.1:0-4895 GCA_039796375.1 Pseudomonadota bacterium | reverse complement strand
GCCGTGGTTTCGCGGCTCTGAGCTTTCTCGAGCAACGGCTCGGCTCTGATTTGGATGGGTTCAGCGGCCGCGCTGTCCTCAGCGCTACTACGAGCCAACTCGAACCCCGCCGCGACGCCGAGCGAAGCCACTCCGGCGCCAGTGACGATCCAGCTGAGCCTTGAAATCTGCGTGAACCACGGTCCGGGCGAGCCTGGTGAGTTCGGGTTGGATTTTCCCGTAAGCGCGTGCGTCCGGTTGCGAACATCGGGGGAGAGGGTCACGGGGACATCAATGGAGCGCGAAGGGGGAAGATCAAAGTCCCGGACGTCGTCCTTGTATCCCCTCAGTTGCAGCGCGACCTGATGATGGCCGGGCGCTAGCTCCCCTGTCCAAGGACTCACACCTACTGGCTGTCCGTCGACCACCACCGTGGCGCCGGGCGGCTCCGACAGCACCGTCACCTGCTGAACACCCTTCTCCTGGAGCTTTGCCTCGAGTCGCTCAATCCGTCGCTCGACCTCATC
The DNA here is from genome assembly GCA_039796375.1 of Pseudomonadota bacterium. Lineage (GTDB taxonomy): Bacteria > Myxococcota_A > Polyangia > Polyangiales > Polyangiaceae > SZUA-265. The sequence goes on along the minus strand of JBDKJZ010000456.1, from coordinate 4,389 downwards.
GCGATCTGCGGCTTGAGGAGCCTGTCGAACATAAGCGCGGTGATAGCGAAGCGCGAGCGCAGGGTCGCCCATATCTTCATACGCTATCCCAATGTTGAACGAGAACGCAGGGTTCGGACTGAGCTGGTCCGCGCGGAGAAACAGGTCGATGGCGTCCTTGTAGCGGCGCTGCCCGTACGCCTCAATCGCCCGTTCGTACGCTGCCTTGGCTTGGGCCACAACACTCTCCCCGTCGGCTGCTCCCGCCACGGTTTCTTCGGGATCAGTCGACGGCGGCGCGGTCTGCGCGCTGAGTTCAGGGGACCAGGCCAGCGCGGCCAGGGTCAGGCAACCCATCGGCCACCATCCGTGCCGGGCGCTCGTCGTTCGCGCGCCCTCTTTAGCCGAGTAAAAAAACGCAGACTCCACAATGGCAGAGTACGACCGCCGGAGCATTACTCAAAAGGGTTCTTGAGTTTCGGCTTCTTGGTAGCGGGGCGGATCCGCGGTTTCGCCTTGGCGGGGCCCTTCGCCTCTGGGTCACCTGCACCTGCGATCGGGACCGAAGATTCGGGCTGGATCTCCCCAGCCTGAGCCAGCTGGGTCTCAACGGTTTCTGGCTCTCGCGCGGCCGCGGCAACGTCCAATTTGAGCGCGGCTTTCAAGGCGGGTGCCTCCGTGGGCGGGCCTGCGACCGCAGGTCCGCCGGAGACCTCATCGTTCTTGCCAGCGACGATCACCACGCCTACGACCCCGAGGACCAACCCGGCGCCAGCGACGAGGAACAACCACCCCCTAGAGGCCGCGACCGCATAACTCCGTGCGCGACCCTGGGCGGCGACCGTGACCAGCTTCTCACGCGGGACCACGCTGGAGTGGTCGGCGCCGGGCATCATGCTGGCTAAAGCGTCTCCGGACTCTTGCCTCCGGAGCCACTGCGCGCTCAGCGAAGCTCCCGTGATGTCCTCATGGGCGTGACGCGCGATCATCCACCTGGCGAGCGCGACACCCAGCTCCCGAATGCTGGGCCAGCGCTTGTCAGGGTCTTTTTCGAAGCCCCGCTTCAGAATTTGCCACAGCTCATCGTCTCCCCCGCCGAAGCTGGTGATGGTCGGGGGCTCGTCGGCGATAATCGAGTACAACAGCGCGTTGTAGTTCTTGCCCTCAAACGGCGGGCGCCCCGCCACCATTTCGAACAGCACGACACAAAACGCCCAGACGTCTGCCAGGTGGTCCACGTCATCGCCGCGCGCCTGCTCCGGAGACATGTAAATCGGACTACCGAGCATGGTCCCGGTCTGCGTCAGGCGATGATTCTTGCCCCGTTCGATCTTAGCGATGCCGAAGTCCACGAGCTTCGGCTGGACATGCCCGTCCTCGGCGCGCGCCAGGTAGATGTTTTCAGGCTTGATGTCTCGATGAACAATGCCCTTGGCGTGCGCAGCGGCCAGTGCGTGCGCGATCGGCATCAGGGTGCCGACGGCTTTGGTCGCGCTGATCCGTCCTCTGCGACCCAGGGCCTCGGCAAGGTCCTCACCCTTGAGCAACTCCATCACGATGAAGGGGTCGGTACGATCGCTCAACCCGAAGTCAAAGACGCGAGCGATAGCCGGGTGCCCAAGCCTCGCCGCTGCGCGCGCCTCCTGTAGGAGCCGCTCCCCCGCGCGTTCACCCTCGATCGAATCGGTCGCTTCCGAGCGGATCAGCTTCACCGCGACATCAATATCGAGCGTCTCATTGTGGGCCCGCCACACCGCCCCCATCCCGCCTTCACCCAGTTTCTCCATCAGGAGATACTTGCCCGCGATCACCTCACCTGCGTGGTAGCCGTTGGTCGTTACGCTGAGCGAGGGTGCCGCAACCGTCGCCTTGCGGACTCTTCCGGCAGACGGTCTCCTATCGGTTGTTGCTATCAGACGGGGCTCAGACACGTTCAATAGGGATGACCCCGATCGGAACCTTGTGCAAAGCCGCAACGCTCGGTTCCTCGCTCTCCGGCCAATTCGCCAAGATAAAATTCTACCCCTACACGTGTGCCTGTTTCACAGCGAAACTCCCTAGAGTCGGGCACGCGCGTTTCGCCCTGCCCGCGCCGGGGTTTACAACTCTGTCTCGGGCGGGCAACGATAGCCCAAATGAGCCACGCCACCCGACCCTTCGACACCGAGGGCATGCCCCCAGTGGTCCCCTACATCGTAGCCAACGAAGCCGCTGAGCGCTTCAGTTACTATGGCATGAAGGCCATCCTGGTCATCTACATGACCAAGTATCTGACGGACATGAACGGTGACTTGGCGCCGATGAGCGATGGTCAGGCCAAGACCTACTACCACCTGTTTGCGACTAGCGTTTACTTCTTCCCGATACTCGGGGCGATCGTCGCCGACGCGTTCTTCGGAAAGTACCGGACGATTATCGGGGTGTCGCTCATCTATTGTCTGGGTCACCTGGCCCTGGCGCTAGGAGATGGCGCAGTGGGGGCGCAGCTCGGTCTCACGCCGCGCACGTGGTTAACGATCGGCTTAACCCTGATCGCGATCGGCTCAGGGGGCATCAAGCCATGCGTCTCTGCACATGTGGGCGACCAATTCGGCAGCAAGAATGAGCATCTGTTGGGGCGGGTGTTTGGTTGGTTCTACTGGGCGATTAACTTAGGCGCTTTTGCGTCCCAGCTGCTGATCCCCTCGCTGCTGGAGTCCCACGGCCCATCAGTGGCTTTTGGCGTACCAGGAGCGTTGATGGCCTTGGCCACTGTCGTCTTCTGGCTGGGCAGAAACCGCTTCGTGCACATCCCGGCGGGGGGACGCGACTTCTTGCAGGAGGTATTCAGCAGGGCCGGACTCGCGCTCGCCATAAAGCTCGGGGTCATCTATGCCTTTTCCGCGATGTTCTGGGCGCTGTTTGACCAAACAGGCTCGGCCTGGGTTCTGCAGGCGGAACGGATGGATCGGAGCTTTCTCGGGATCGACTGGCTGTCTTCACAAATCCAGGCGATCAACCCGATCCTGATCCTCGTGTTTATTCCACTGTTCAACTACGGGGTTTACCCCCTGCTGAACAAGTTCTTCCCGCTCACCGCGTTGCGTAAGATTGGGATCGGGATGTTCCTAGCAGTTCCAGCGTTCTTGCTATCTGCCTATGCCGAATCGCGGTTAGCTACCGGTGCCACGGTCAGCATCGGTTGGCAGTTGGGGTCTTATGTCCTCATCACAGCGGCGGAGGTCTTCTTGAGCATCACGCTGCTGGAGTTCTCCTACACTCAAGCGCCCAACAGAATGAAGTCATTCGTGATGGGTCTGTTCCTGGCCAGCGTCGCGCTTGGAAACCTCTTCACGGCGATCGTCAACGCGGCTATCACCCTACCGGGCGGGACCAGCCGCTTCAGCGGGGTCGAGTACTACCTATTCTTTTCAGCAGCGATGTTCGCCGCTGCGGTAGGCTACGTTGTCGTGGCGCGTCTTTACCAAGCACAGAGCCACATCCAAGGCACTGGTTGACGCGTGCTCTTGAACCCACCCGGGGTTGCCGCGATGGTGCTCGCTGTGGACCTGTCCGGCACCGTCGGCCACCAAGTCGCTCCAACGCTTGACAAAAAAAAGCACGGCAGCACCAGGGAGGGGGGGACCGGGCTGCCGTGCGAAAAAAAGCACAGGGACTTAGGAGGGGGGCCGTTAGCCCCTGTGCGGAACATGCCGCGACAGCTCTTGGCGAGATAAACGCCGGGACCTGCCGCTGTAGACTCATTAAGCATCTATCGTGCCAAGATCTGTCCTTTTAATATCAATGACTTATAACTGCAGTCAGTCGCCAATGACTGCGTATTCGAAATTCATGGCTTCATATCTGAGAGGTCAGCCCACATTGGTGGTGTCACAACGCGAGGAAATGCCGGCAGGCGCCGCCTCAGTGAGTCTAACAGGCCACGCCTCCTGCCCCGCTCGCACCACGCCCGGAGGGGTTTCACCCCCGAAACGGAAGAGGCTCTTACCGGAACAAGCCAAGAAACCCAGATGAGGCACGTTGGCACGAGGCTTGATAGGCCTAGGGTTATGCGGCTCCGCGGCTTTCGTCCCCGTCAAACCATCTTGAGGCTCTTCGGGGGACTGGTAGCGGTCTCTCTGACGCTGGCTGTGACCATGGCGAGCCGCCCGTACCCCGCCGACAGGCTTGCAGTCGGGCCGGCGCTCTCGACCCGCTTCCTCGACCGAAGCGGTGCATTGGTGTTCGAGCGCCCTCGCCCCTCAGGCGGCTACCAGGCTCGCGTTGAACTCAGTGAGATCGCGCCAGCCGTGATCCACGCGACCCTCGCCGGCGAAGACCATCGGTTCTACGAGCACTTCGGCATTGACCCCGCGGGCGTACTTCGCGCAACTGCGCTCAACCTTCAGGGGGGGCGCTTCGCGTACGGAG
>JBDKJZ010000455.1:0-4901 GCA_039796375.1 Pseudomonadota bacterium | reverse complement strand
TATTCGTTGAACGCACCGACCGGCGCCTCGAAGAAACCCACCCGCGCTGTCAGCAGCTCGCTCTGCTGCAGATCAACAAAGGCGTGGGGTAGGTAGAGGTCGTCAATTTCTCGCGTCAGGTGCTCTAGCTCAACGCCGAACTCGGCCGAAACTCTGGGCGACAGTTCCGCGCGGAAGAGGACCGTAGCGTGGTGCAAGTCGAAGCTCGGAGTTTTGTCTACTTCCTTGAACTCCGCCGTGACGAACCCGTGCACGCCGACTCGCGCACCTTGTTCCTCTAGACGCAAGCCGTAGGAGCCGGAACGGCCACCGCGGATGTCGCGCAAGACAAGCGACTGCCGCTCTTCCTCGCTGAGCGCAAACACCCGTGGCGAGTGCTCGTCAGCAAACTCTGCGATAACGTTGCCGTGTTCGTCCGTGGCAAAACCATAGACTTCGAGAGGCTCGGCGTTTCCGAGTTCGTCGCTGACCTCAAACTTGAGTTTGGCGCTCGCCGGCTGCTGCCCGCGAGTGAAGGGTCGATCGCCGAAGCGATACCAAAGATGCACATTCTGGCCCCAACGGATGGGATCTCGGTAGTCCACGAACAGTCGATGGTCTCGGCGGTCAAACCGCACGGTGAGACCTAGACCAGCTCGCCTGACGGACCAGAAACCGCGGGCGCTCAGGACCGGTCCCCGCCGGTCCGGCGAAAGGCGCTTGTCGACGCGCGACTGCGGCTCTAAAGCGAGCAGGCGCAGAAACGCGGCCTCTGCGCGCGCTACGTCACCCGACTGAGCTGCGGCTATGCCAATTGTTCGGAAAGCTCGCGCGGTGTCAGTGCTAGCGAGACCGCCCTTCTTCAACGCGGCTGACGCCAAGCGCACGGCGCGCTCATACTCCACCACGAGCATCGCGCTCTCTGCCTCGTCGAGAAGCTGAAGCGCAGAAAGGGTCTCTTCCAAGGCGGAGTCGATGGACGGCCGTGTCTCAGCAGCCGGTGCGGGCGGCACCGCCGGAGCTGTATCGGCAGTGGACTCAGCCTCTTGAGCGAACCCAACGCGAGAGAACGACAGTGACGACGCGATCAGCAAAACAGAGAAGCAACGGGGCATCATTCGTCTCCCCAGCCAACAAAGCGCGAGAGCGCCTTGTCTGATTCGATGACGACTACGTAAGTTGTGGTGGATGCTAGCTCTGGGTTTTTCAGCGTGAGTACGTGGCGGCCGGGAGGCAACGCTACCTTGACCAGGGGCGTGGTACCCAGCAGACGGCCCTCAAGAAATACCTGAGACCATGGGGAGCTGTCGATCGTGAGAAACCCTGGAACCGATCGCACACCGACTTCAGAGGGCGGCTGTGGAGCTTTGACGGTCGGTAACTTTTCCAGCTCCGGCGTCGTGCTTTCTGGGGGGATAGTTGGGGTAGCGGATTCTTTGGGCGCCTTTCGGGGTGGCGTCCAAGTTCGGCGTGGGACTCTTGGCAGCTCGTCAACTGACACGGTCGCTGCTGGCTGTGGCTCCAGCTGCGCGGTCGCTGCTGGCTCCAGCTGCGCGGTCGCTGCCGGCTGTAACTCCGAGACGGTGACTATGGATGCCACCTCTTTTGGCGCATCAAGTAATTCGACGTTACTGCTGGCGATAACCGGCGCCGCTATTGGCGCGGTTTCACTCGCGATGGACCCTATAAGAAATGCGGCTCCAGCGGCGAGCGCACCGAGAGGTACCAGTAGCAACGCTAGACGTTTGCGTCGGTGGCTTATCTCAAATTCGCGTGGCAACTCGGCTGCCGAGTCGGCGGACGGAGGCGTAGTCCTCGCGTCTTGCCCGCGGGACTGTTCGAGCTCACCGAGGTTCTGGAGGGGCACAAGCCCCGGCGACGTTGACGAGACGGGTTGTTCCAACGGTGAGATCCAGGGGGCGGGAGTGTTTCGGCGTCCAAGCGCGGCCATCATCTCCGCCAGGTTATCGAAGCGGTCGCTTGGGTCCTTGGCGAGGGCCTTCATCACCACAGCGGCCAAAGGCGCTGGAAGGTCGGGTCGACGCTCGCTAATTGGCAGGGGTAGGGTGCCAATTTGCATCATCATCAGATCAATAGCGCTCGGTGCGTCGAAGGGCGGCGCTCCAGCTAGCATCTCGTAGAGAATCACGCCCATGGCGTAGACGTCTGCGCGATGGTCGACATCAACCTGATTACCTCGGCACTGTTCCGGCGCCATGTAACACGGTGTGCCGATTACCAATCCCGCGTTGGTTCTGACGGCGCTGAGTTTGCCGCGCAGCTTAGCGATCCCGAAGTCCAGAACCTTGACGAACTCATGCCCGTCTACTCGGGAATCTACGGTAAGGAACAGGTTCTCCGGCTTTAGGTCCCGATGCACGACACCGGCTTGGTGCGCTGCGTGTACGGCGCCAGCCGCCTGCAAGGTGATGTCCAAAGCGAGGGCGATACTCAAGGGGCCAACGCGGGCCAAGCGGGTCGCCAGGTTTTCACCAACCAAGAGCTCCATGACGAAATATGGCAACCCGGATGGCAACACTCCAGCGTCCACCACTTCCACGATGTTGGGATGCCGAATATCGTTTGTTGTGCGCGCCTCGTCCAAGAAGCGCTGAACCAGGTCCGCATCCGCGCCGAATTCCCGGCGCAGTACTTTGACCGCGAAGCGCCGCCGCATTAACACGTGCTCGGCCTCGTAGACGGTGCCCATTCCGCCTTCGAAGAGCAGACTCACGATCTGGACGTTGTTGATACGTTCGCCGATCATCGACTGACTCTTGTTTTGGAGCGACGCTTGCACGGGCTACCGGTTAATTGGCGACGCCCGCGCACGCAAGACCTTACCCGAACAAAATGCGTGATCATTTTGCTTGGCGGGTCAATACCGAACACAAATGGTGAGCTCCGTGTTTCCAACAGGCTTCTCACCCAGGGCGGGTTCAGTTCCATGCGGAACGACACCGTGTGGGTGTAGTCGAGCGCGCGGCGTTGTGTCCTTTTAGCACACACCCGGTCACAGTGTAACAGGTGAAAACTTGTCAGGCCGATACATGACGAATAATACTTTTAATACATGCACTTAGCTCATAATGGGGCGAAAGTTTCGCAAACCTGAGGCGCGTTGCGACCCAAAACTCAAATCAATCTCATCGTGGACCCAAGCGGTGGGTCACTGAGCGCGCGTTCTATCTTGGTGCAGTGCTTGGGCGAGACAGCGCGAAGCAAGTCCAGCATCGCTTGCCCTTGGGAGTGTGGTGTAGACGTGTGTCACCAGCCAGACGAGGTGTTACTGCCGAAGGTCGCAATGAGAGATTGATGAAGCTTGAGGACTTCGACAAGCGTTGCGTAGCGCATCAGGCGAGACGCTCGTACAGCTCCTGGTTCTTGGAGAGCACATGAGCCGCCGCGCTGGCGAAGGCATCAGGTGATGGTCGACATCTGCCAGCGCATCGGCGTGTCACCTGCTGACGACCGATTGATCGCGAGCGACGAAGCACACAGCACGCCACGAAATCACTCGAAGTACATACGCCGCAACACGCTACCGTCTGCAATGAACACGTCGCCGGTCTCCTTGTCGAAATGCAGGTCCGTCATATTCTTGAATCGCGCTTCGGTGCCGACGCCGACGACATGCCGCTCGTCCCCAGCCGCCCCCGCGAGGGTCGTCACCGCACGCTTCGCTAGGTCTATGCTCCGCACGACCGCGTTGCCCGCGTCCGCGACGAGCAGTGCCGTGCCAGTATAGGCTAGACCCCGTGGCTCATTGAAGTTGGCGCCTGTGCCAATTCCGTCTTGATAGCCGGCTTCGGTTCCGTAGCGGCTCGTGACGTTCATGCGGTTCATCTCGCCGCCGCTAACGCCCATCTCTCGCGGACGGTCGTTGCCTGTGTCGGCGACGATGAGTGCGCCAGGCCCGATCCATTCAATACCCTTCGGCTCCTTGAAGCGGGCTGATGCTCCCAAACCATCGGCTAAACCTGGATCGATTCCGCCGGCGACGGTAAGGACAGAGCCACTAGATACGTTGATGCGACGTACGGTGCTGTTGTCGATTTCAACAACATAGAGATCGGTGCCCCCGAACGTGAGGTCGCTGAGCCCCTTAAACGTCGCGGTCTCAGCTGCGCCATCGTTCCTCCCTTCTTGGCGGTAGCGCCCAGCAAGAGTGCTGACCATGAGAGTCTCTAGATCTAACACGCGGATCTGTGAATTGCCTCGGTCCGCTATCCACACCACGCGACCGTTGGTGGCGATACCCTCAGGCCTGTCAAAACGTGCGTCATGACCCGGGCCGTCCTCTCCCCCTGCTGCCCCGAGGGCGCCAGCAATCGTCGCTACTGCGCCGCTGCTTGTGTCAACTCTGCGGACGGCATGGTTGTCTGTAATGTACACAAATCCGCCGTGACTGGTGATGCCCTGAACGTCGTCCAATAGGGCCTTGGTCCCGACGCCGTCCCGCGCACCGGAGCTACTCCAATCCCCGACCCAGTCCACGACGCAGCCGCGCTGAGTACCGGGGCACCCGCTCGGAGCCGGCACGCCGCCGGACCCACCCCCGCTCACGCCAGGCATTCCGGCGGTGCCAGTACTCATGCCGCCAGTACTCATGCCGCCAGTACTCGTGCCGCCAGTACTCATGCCGCCAGTACTCATGCCGCCAGTACTCATGCCGCCAGTACTCATGCCGCCAGTACTCGTGCCGCCAGTACTCATGCCGCCAGTACTCATGCCGCCAGTACTCATGCCGCTCCCGGGCTCTGCAGAAGCGCCGCCGTTGTTCAGATTGCCTGAGGCTGACCCAGCCGCTCCTCCTGCCGCAAGCACGTCGTCAACCGGCGCGCTTGCGTTGACCCCGACGGGCTCTTGCCCAGTAGGGGCAGGCTCTGCGATCGGTACGCTGCCTAAAGGGCTCGCATCGC
>JBDKJZ010000454.1:0-4945 GCA_039796375.1 Pseudomonadota bacterium | reverse complement strand
AAGCGCAACGGGCCCGCGATACGCTCTTCAGCTCCCTGTTCAACGGAAACAAGATTCGCGGTGCTTCCGCGTCGGCCCAGTTCTTTAGCGAGGCTACGCGTAAACCCTTCGAGCGCCTGCCGCGCTGCGTTCGTTTCTGGCAAAGGGCTGGTCGCGGGCCGGGAGAACACGACGACCCTGCCGCCTGAGCTCAGCGCCTTCACGCGCGGCGCAAAGAACTCGTACACGGCCGCCAACTGCTCTGGGGAGTCCAGGCCCGTGGCATCGAAGAGCAGCGCGTGCACCTCGTTCGGCGGAGCTTTGTCCTCCTGCGCCAGAGTGGTCACTGGCTCCGCCCAGGCTTCTGCGGCGGCCTCGAAACTCCGCCCGAGGGCGGCGGGGCCACTCCAGAGGACGCGAGCCCCCGACGGCGCCAAGGTTTGAGCGATCTGATGAGTCAGCTGAGGGTTTGGAGCGGAGCCGACAGCCACTCGGCCGTCATCCAACAAGCGAGCGCGCCAACCGCTTCTTTCACGTCGCAGCGTCTGCGGCAGGGGAATGGGGAGACGCAGCGACTGAATCAACTTGCGTGATGCGCTGTTCTGGCTGAGCTTTAAGAACGGGTCCATCGAAGACTCTCGGTTGACGAATTGAAATTTCTAGGGTGAATGCCGTGAAAAGTGGCCGACCAGGTAGGCCGCCCCTCCTGGGGCATCCCCCAAGTAGACTCGCTGCTCGGGGCCCACGTAGAGCCCGACCTCAGCGGGGAGCGGCAGCGGGCGGGTGAAGTCAGCGTCCAGTGCAAGCAACGCCTGCACATCCCCCGCAAGGGCCGCACGCACCAGTCCGTCGAAGGCTCGAGCAAACGAACCGAAGCCATGTAGGATCACACTCTTGAAACCCGCAGCCTTCGCGTAGGGCGACAGCCAGTGGATAGGATTGAAGTCGCCCGTGAGAAACGCGAAGTCTAGACCGGCATCCTTGCCCAAGCGCTGAAAACACAGCTCCTTCACGTCGAGCGGCACTGTGGGTTTTTGGCGCGGCTTCGAAGCATCGCTGCCAGTCACAGTCTCGGCCGTTCCCGCGCGTTTCAAGGGAATGAAGAGGCGCAGATCGGCCGTCAGCGCTCTCGGCACGTCCGCGGTACCCGTGACAACCTCAATCGTTACTAGCGCTCTCTTGCCGTTGTCATCGATCTTCGAGACGCGCGCCGTGATGTGCAGCTCCTGGCCCAATGGCAGCGCTGCATGAACAGTGAGACCACAGCCTGCGTTGATCACTTTGGTCGCCGGATAGGGCAGCGCGCGGGCCGCCTCGAGCATCACGGGCAAGCTCCACTGGGGAAACAAGTGCGGCGGGAGAACTCCGCGATAACTCGCCGGATCGCCACCGCTGAATCGCAAGAAGTCTTTGCAGAGCGTCGCGCTGGGCGGGCGCACCGTGCGTTCAGTCACCGGCCCGGGCGCTTTGACATGGGTGCCCCCAGCGCGGACAGAGCGGTCCGTCAGCAACAGACCAGCTAGCGCCGCAAGGCCGCGCCGCTGTGAGAGGAGGTGCCTAGCGTATCCGGACATTCGCTCAGGGCATTCTGCTCGCACTCGAGAAGCGCGCAAGGTCCAACTCGAAGGCGAACTCCACCGAGTCGCTCAGGTCGTTGAGTTCGCGTGTCTCCGGCCCTCGACGGAACCCATGTTGCTCATAGAAGTGGTGCGCTTCGACGAATCGGCTGTCGGACCATGCCACCAGTCGCCCCAGGCGGTGCGCACGAACCTGAGAAACGGCGCCCTCCAACAGAGTCCGCGCGATACCGCTGCGACGCTCCGGCCTTCGGACATAAACCTTCTTCAATTCGGCGTACCCGGCGTGAAACACCAGGCCTAAGGACCCGACGACTTGCCCGCGCTGACGAGCCACCCAGAACTTCCCGGGCTTCTGCGCAAAAGCCGTCGCGATCGCTAGGAGATCCGGTTCTTCACCCTCCACGTCCAAGACGCACCCTGGATACTCCGCGAAAACCCCCGCGATCAGCGCTATCAGCTGCGGGCTATCAGCGTCGGTCGCTTCGCGGATCTGAAGCTGGGAATCGGGCACGAGGCGAGTATAAGCGGTCGGATCCCAATGCAACGCCCCGAACGCTTTCTAAATGGCCTCTCTCCTGAAGAATTCCTGCGAGACTACTGGCAACAGCGGCCGCTCTTGTGCCGTGGGGCGCTAACCGGTTACTGCCCTCCACTGGATCAGGATGAGCTGGCGGGCCTGGCGCTGGAAGCGGAGGTCGAGTCGCGCATCGTCGAGACGCGCGGCTGGTCGTTGCGCCGCGGCCCGTTCGCGGCGGAGCTCTTCGACGAGCTCGGCGAGCGCGACTGGACGCTGTTGATTCAGGATCTGGATCAACACGTGCCCGAGGTGGGTGAGCTGCTCGGGCTGCTGGACTTTCTGCCGAGCTGGCGGGTCGACGACGTGATGGCGAGCTTCGCCGCCACGGGCGGCTCCGTCGGACCCCACTACGATCAGTACGACGTATTCTTGCTGCAGGTCGAGGGTGAGCGACATTGGCAAATCAGCGAGCACTTCGACAGGGCTCGCTTGGAAGACAGCGAGCTCTGTATCCTGAGTGACTTCCAGGCCGAAGCCGAATGGACCCTCGGGCCCGGTGATCTGCTGTATCTACCGCCGGGTGTCGCGCACTTTGGCGTCGCGAGGTCACCTTGCGTCACTTACTCGCTCGGTTGTCGCGCGCCGAGCGTCGGCGACGTGGTTAGGCAGCTGGTGAGCCTACGACTGGAACAGCTCCACGAGAGTGGAGCGGGCGAGGCGAAGCGATACCGCGATCCAGAACTTGCGCCACAGAGCCCCTTAGCCCACGCTCCGGGCGCGATTTCCAGTGCCGCCATCAAACAAGCGCGCGGACTACTCGAACAACAACTGCACTTCAGCGACGACGAGCTTGCACGCGGATTCGCGGGGCTCGTGACCCAGCCGAAGGCGCTCTTCGCGCGTGACGAGATAATCACGTTGTCTGGGGGTGAACTGAAGCGGGCCCTGCGCGCTCCGAGCTTTGTGCGACGCAAGGGGAGCCGAATGGCCTACGCCCCTGTGACCGAAGGTCACTGCTTCTTCGTCGATGGCATCGAGCGGCCCCTGCCTGCGCCGAACGGGGTGAACCAGCAAGCATTTCTTGAGCGCCTGTGCGCCCGCGAGGCCCTGTCGTGGGCGGACGTCCCGACCGAGACGGAGCACCGAGACCTGTTCGAGGGCTTAGTGCTGACCGGTGACTTCGAGCCAAGCGAGAAGTAGGCGCTCCGAGAACAGCTCACGCGCCGCTGCGAAACCAAGCCAGCGTCTCAAGATGCTCGGTAAATGGGAACAGCGCATAAGCTTGGCAATTCCGAAGGCGATAGCCCGCTTCGAGCAAGGCACCGGCATCACGCAGAAAACTCGGCAACCCGCAGCTCACGTAGGCGATGTTGAGTGGCCGCTCCCGCGACGCGAGCCTGATCAAGGCCTGAAGGACTTCAGAGGACAACCCCTTGCGCGGCGGGTCCACAATCACCCAATCCGTCGATTCGAGAGCTGGGATGGCCACAGCGGCATCCCCCTCAAGCACGAGGGGCGCGGCTTCGAGCGCCAACTCGCGGATCCCTAGGCGCAGCCCGCGGATCCCTCCTGAAGCCAGCTCATTGAACGTGAGGGAGTGGCCGCTAGCTAGGAGCCCAAGCCCTATCGCCCCCACGCCGGCGTACAACTCGACCACGCTCTGACGCTTGGGTGCGCTAGCGAGCGGCGCCTCTCCGTTCACCCACGAGTGCACCTGCGCGACGATCCGATCAAAGAGCGCCAAGTTGGCTTGTCCGAACGCGTCGGGAGGGAAAAAGATCTTCGCGCCCCCAAGCGTTTCGTGGAGCGCCTCAGGCCCCGACACGTGTCCCCACGCAACGCCCAAGATGCGATTGTTGTCTTCGCTCTGCAGGTTCCAGAACAGGCCGTTAAGGTCCTGCCCCAGCTCAGTCTTCAGCGCTCGGAAGAACGGCACTAGGCCATCAGGGCGCTCTAGGTTGGCGACGACGACGAGCTGAACTTTTCCGGAGGCGCGCTGGACGACCACCTGCAGATACCGGAGCACGCCGCGCTTGGTCTTGTCGGAGTAGGGCGACAAGTGAGTCTGACGAATCGCCCGTTTACACGCCGCAGCTACCACGTTGATCTGTGGGTGGTGGATGTGGCAGCGTGGAATATCCGCGACCCGATGAGTCCCAGCCTCGAAGATCCCAATCTTGGGGGACTCGGCGCTGCCGCGGATCGCCAGACGGGCTCGGACACGGGAGCCGAAGGGCTCACCCTCGAATTCCTCGAGCCGGGCGCCATGCTGTCCGCAGAAGTTCAGGAGCTGCTGCCGAGGCTCGGAGGCCAACCCCGCCTGGCCAAAACGTGGGCATCCAGGGCAAATAGGCCGGTGGCTGCAGTCAGCGGGCGGCGTCAGGTCGTCTTCGGTCACGACCTGGATCTAGTGTCTACGCCTACTGGTTCGCCAGACAAATCCACCCCAAATTCCCAGGCTTTTCCGAGGGCTCGCGCTATGCTGGCGCCCGCATGCACCCCCCGTCCAGCGCCGGAAGCCACACAACCTCAGCCGACCCACTCCTCAATGAGCTTGAATGGCGTGGCTTACTTCACCAATGCACGAACACGGAAGCGCTCAAGGCCCACCTGAGCACGGGCAGCCGCTCGGTCTACGCGGGTTTCGACCCCACCGCTGATTCGTTAACTATCGGCAACCTCGTGCCGATCATGCTCCTATTGCACTTCCAGCGCGCGGGACACAAGCCCGTCGTGGTCATGGGCGGGGGCACCGGGTTGATCGGCGATCCTTCGGGCAAGAGCGCCGAGCGCTTGCTGCTCGACGAGCCTGCGATTGAGCACAATGTTCGCTGCCAAACAGCGATCTTCCAGCGGGCTTTGAACTTTC
>JBDKJZ010000453.1:0-4949 GCA_039796375.1 Pseudomonadota bacterium | reverse complement strand
GCTTCGAGCCAACCCCAAGACTGAAATAAATAATACCCATGACGACCGATGAGAACAGCGCCGAGCGCGAACACAGCTTCGCCGATCTCGCGCTGCCCGAAACCGTAAGAAGAGCCATCGCGGACAAGGGCTACACCACTGCGACGCCCGTCCAATTCGCAGCGTTCGAACCAGCCCGCTCCGGGAAGGACTTAGTCGTTCAGGCCCGAACCGGAACCGGCAAGACAGCGGCATTTGGATTGCCGCTGATCGCAGGGCGCGTTCGTCCCACCCAAAACGAGGTACAGGCGCTGATCCTCTGCCCCACTCGTGAGCTAGCGATGCAGGTCAAGCGCGAGCTTGAGGAAATCGCCAAGTACACCGAGGTCAAGGTGGTCGCTGTGTACGGCGGCGCCCCCATGGGTAAACAGGTCGAGGATCTCGCTGGCGGGGCTCACATCGTTGTGGGGACTCCCGGTCGAGTCCTGGACCACTTGTCACGCAAGACTTTCGATCCAAGCGCGCTTCGCAGCTTCGTGCTCGACGAGTGCGACGAGATGCTCTCGATGGGGTTTCTCCCGCAAATCACGGACGTCTGGGAGCAACTGCCGAGCGGACATCAAACCTTGTTGTTCAGCGCAACCGTTCCGAGTCAGGTCTCACGCATTGCTGCCAGCCGCCTCAAAGACCCGACCTACATTACGCTGTCTGGAGATCACATCGGCGCGCTCGAAATCGAGCACTATTTCTATCTGAGCCACGGGGACAAGACCGCCGAGCTCTTGCAGGTCATCGAGCTCGAGCAGCCCGAGAGCGCGATTATCTTCTGCAATACTAAGGACGCCAGTAAGCGGGTTGCTAAGCGCCTGCAGGACAGCGGCTTCGAAGCTGATTGGCTCAACGCAGATCTCGCCCAGAACGAGCGTGAACGCGTGATGGCTCGGATCCGCAACCACGAGCTTCGATTCTTGGTGTGCACTGACGTCGCGGCCCGTGGCATCGATATCTCGCACCTGACCCACGTCATGAACTACGACTTTCCGGAGTCGTCGGAGCAGTACGTGCACCGAACGGGTCGTACGGGTCGCGCCGGTAAGACCGGCACAGCGATCGCGTTCATTGAGCCGAGCTCAATTGGCGACCTGTACTACTTGCGCTTGCGCTACAAGATTCAGCCTATTGAGCGGCAGCTGCCGACGGCACGTGAGCAAAAGAACCGAGAAGAAGCGGATGTGCTCGCTCTGCTCGCGGTGCGCTTCCCAGTCATCAACGTGCGCGACAGTTATTACTCGTTAGCCAAGCGCCTGTTGGCTCACGACCAAGTAGACAGCATTCTTGCGGGGCTACTTCGCGACGCGCTCGGCGGGGAGGAAAAAGCCAAGGCGGAGGTCAAGACGGCCCGCAGCGAAGGCGCTTTCCGCAAGTCGCAGCCTGAAGCGTCCCCGACGCAGGGACCGCGCGCCGATTCCGCACCAATACGAAGCCCGGCAGCTCCAGCTTCCAAAGCGAAGCCTTCAGAACGGACTGAGACTCGCCCCGTCCCGAGCAACGACGAGCGAGCACCGCGGAGAGAAACCCGACCAGAAAACGGCCGTGCTATCGGTCAGCGACGCGGAACCGGGTCCGAGACGACCAGCCGCGGGGATGAACCAGCTGGTGACCGCCCTGCAGACGGCGCGGCTGGCCCCCCGCGAGATCGCTCGCGAGGACGCACCCGAGATCGCGGCTCTCGTTCATCAGGCACAACCTCCGAGACATTCGAAATTGACGGCGTTGGGTACCAAGTGAGTGACGCTCCGGCCGTGAGCAACGCTGCTGAGATCCAGGTGAAGCCCGGGCCTAGTACTGGCGCCGACCAGGACACGTCCAGCTTCGTCGATTTGTACATCAACGTCGGCCGCCGCGACGGCGCGGAGACGGAGGACTTCCTTGAGGCGCTGACGCAAGCTGGCGTCGCCCAAGAGGCCACTGGCAAGATCACGGTGCGACAGCGACACAGCTTCGTGCAGATCAGGCCCGAGCAGCAAGAAGACACGATCGCAAAACTTTCCGGGCGCAACCTTCGAGGACGCGAGATGACCGTCGAGGTTGCGCGTCCGCGCGGCGAAGACTGAAACGCATACTGACCGGCCGCGAACACAGCTGGCACGGGGCTGTCAGTCTAGCACGCAGCTAGCTAACGGAAAGCCGGCTTGCGCGAACAGGTTTTAGCCTTTAGGGATCTGGTACATCACCCGCTCAAGGTGGCTGAAACTTCATTCCCGGAAGACCCGTGCCGCGCGCAACCCACGCCCACAAACCCGTCGATGTTGAGAAGCTCGAACGCAGCTTGCTCTGGGCGTTGAAACATGGCCTGCCCGCTGGGGAGCTGGTCGCCATGCTCAGGCCACTAGTACGCCACACTGACGAGACCTCAGCGCGTGGTCTTTTGGCGCGGCTGCAGCTCGGAGAGCAGCTGCTGGTCTGCCCCGCGCAGTCGCCGCAACGTTTCACGGCAGCGCAGTGCGCGTGGGAGGCAGCGGGGTGGCTGCGCAAGATCCTGACCCAGCTGAACCTCCAAGGCGAGTTGAACTACGGGTCCTCGCCCCGCACCTCCGAGCTTCGCGCGCGCGGCGAAGCCGCATTCGGCATGGCTTGCTCAATCCTCGGACACTATCGCGCTGCTAAGCGCGCGTATCTGCGCGGGCTACGCGAGGACCCCGAGAACGCCGTGGCAGCTCACAACCTCGGACACCTCCTGGCGACCCAGCTCCGCGCGCCGGCGGCTTCGCTCGTTTGGCTGCAAAAAGCCCACGTCGCATTGCCAGGCAATCCGGAGGTCGCCGCTTCCTTGGCCCACGCGCTCGTCCAGCTGGGTCAGTGCGACCGGGCCGTCGCGCTCCTGACACGAGCCCTAGGGAGCCCAGCCGACGCCAATCGCTGGGTGCAACGCTGGCGCAGCAGCGGCGCACCAACGCCCGAGCGTGCTGCTGCGGGCGAGTAGCCGATCTTTGCGTGAGTTCGTGCCCACATTGCATCTTCCGGGTCCCCAAAGGATGTGCAACGTAGCGGCTTGCCACTCGGGCGCCGGAAACTATCGATTCGCCACCATGAGCCGCCACGCCAACGTTGCCTATTTCGCCCCCACGCGGCCGCTCCTGGCACTCGCGGTTAGCGGCGTCCTGTTCGCCTCGGCCGGCCAAGCCCAGGTCGCTCAAGAAGGCCCCGCCCCGACTGCCCAGCAGCTCCCGCAGCAGGGTGAGCCGTTGCCCAACACGGAGCCGGCTCAATCCTCGATCCCTGAGGTCTCCGACCCGATGCTCCTGCCGCTCGCTCCTGCGGCTCGGAGCCTAAAAGACTGGCGCCAGGCGCTTCGGTTGGTTCGTTCACGCTCCACGACCTTGGCGACCGCGCGCGCCCAGGTCGCACAAGCGGCAGCTCAGGCGCGGCAAACGCTAGGGCGCTTGCACCCGACGCTCACCGCAACCGGCAACGTCAATCGCCACCTGCTCGTTGGCCGCGGAACAAACATCACCGCGGAGGGTCCTCAAATCGACGTCGAGATCCCCGATCCCGCAACGGTCTGGTCCGCCTCAGTGGCTTTTCGGCAGCCGCTGGTGAACTTGCGCGCCTGGCATGACGCAGAGACCGCCGAGCGGGCCCAGCGTGCACAAGGCTACCGAGCCGATGACAGCGAACGGCTTCTGCTGGCTAATCTGGCTGACACCATCGTGGGGGCCGTGACGGCAGAACGACTCAGTGAGATCAGTCGCGTGGCACTGCGCTCTAGCCTCTCGACCCTCGACCTGACCCAGCGGCGCGCACGGCTCGGCGCCGCAACTGCTGTAGACGTGCTCCGCTCAGCACAAGAGGTGTCCTTGAACCGCGCGCAAGTCATCGCGGCGAACGAAGCCGTCTTGCGTTCACGAGAGGCGCTGGGAATGGCGCTCGGGTTCGCCGAGGGCTGGAGCGTGACGCCCGAGGTCAAGCTGGATGGACTAGCGCGGGACGCGGCGCAGGTGTGCCGCCCTGCCAGCGAGTCTTCCGCCCGCGCCGATATTCGGGCCGCACGAGCCAATGTCGAGCTAGCGCAGCGACGCGTCGATAGCACTGATTACGCCTTCGCCCCGACCCTAGACCTCACCTCCAACCTGAGCTACAGCACGGCACCGTTTACTTCAAACGGCAAACCTCTGCAGTGGACGGTCGGGGGGTTACTCACCGTCCCGCTCTACGACGGCGGCCTCCGCTACGCTGACCGCGCCGCTAGCTCCGCCGAGGTGCAGATCGCCACCGAGACACTGACCCAGCTCGAGCGGCAAGCGCAGCTCGAAACCCAGCAGGCCCAACGCGGTGTTCAGGTCGCTCTACAGAATTTTGAAGTGAGCCGAAAGTCCAGGGACCTCTCAGCAGAAACAGCGCGATTGTCGCGCCTCTCTTTCGTGACCGGACGCGCTTCGAGCTTTGAGCTCGTGGACGCCACCCGTCGAAATCAGCAATCTGAGCTAGATCTCGTCGTCAAAGAGTTCGAGGTTGTGAGAGCCCAGATCATCGCGCTACTAGCTCAGGCGAACTGTGACCTCTAAGCGCTCCCCCCGAAGCAGGCGGTTTCTATGACAAGCAAGGCTGACCTTGGATTTAAAGCGCTGGCCGCACTCTCGGCCGCCACCCTGTTGTACCTTCTTTTCTTCGTCTTTTGGCACACACCCATGGCGCAGGAAGAAGCGGGCGGTATCGCGCAAAAGATCTTCTACATTCATCTACCGGCAGCTTATGGCCTCTACATGAGCGGCCTCGTGTGTTTCGTGGGGAGCGCTGCGTATCTGCTCAAGCCGACGGACGTGCGCAACGGGATCGCCCAGGCGGGCGCTGAGTGCGCGGTTATCTTTGGCTTGGTCATGCTGACCACGGGTCCACTCTGGGCCAAAAAGGCGTGGGGTGTGTATTGGGTCTGGGACCCGAGGCTCACCACCACACTGTTGACCGAAATG
>JBDKJZ010000452.1:0-4964 GCA_039796375.1 Pseudomonadota bacterium | reverse complement strand
TAGATCTGGCGAGCGCCCTTCCGCCGTAAGTCAATTTCAGTATCTAGTTTGTTAGCTAGAAGTCAGAGCGCAACAAGGGAAAGATGAACTGAGTTGCTTGGGTAACGCCGAACTCTCGGACCTCGTCTGGAGAGTATACGTGCGCTACCTCGAGGCCTGGGAACCCCACCGAAGCACCCGCCGTCGAGACTGAGATCAGGCTCGGATAGCGCGGCCGACGTTGGTCTTGCGACAACGAGTCTTCTCCCGGCTCCGGCGGATCCGCTTCGAGCTCGTCGTCGTACTGCTCGGCTGCGGGATCGGTGAACACCTCATCCTGGACGGGGTTAGCTGTCGCGTCCGCATAAACAATTGCGGAGGGGATGAGCAGCGCCATCCCACCCACGAGGAGGTAGAACGAGACCTTGGGGCTTGCCGCCCCCTCGACGTAATACCCTCCAAAGCCGCCGCCCGCTGCGCCCAACGCGCCGCTACCCAGTAGGATCCAGCTCGACTTCACGCCAAGCAGGGCTTCTGTAATCAACACGGCCTCGGCTCCGAGCAGCGCGCCGCCCGTGATCCCCTTACCTGCGGCGCTGGGGGATTCAGCTAGGCACGTCGAAGACACGCTCATGAGGAGGAAGACCGCGCCCACTCGCGGGATTCGGTGCGAGAAGAGGCGGCGCAAGCAGTTGTTTCCCATGGTTTTGAACTATTCCGGCAGGACGCGCTGCGGTGTAGGGCTCGTTTTAGCTCACTTCGGGAATAAACGGCGCAGAACACGGGCTGGAAAAGCCGGTTGCGTCTGCGGGGTCAGCCCGCACCACGATCGCCTGAAGTTCATCCGAGATTATACCCCGCTGTCTATTCAATCCGTCGTTGGACGGTGCTATGGACTATCATTAACCCACTGCTGAGGTAGGTACATGGCCGTCGGCCCGATGCAAATCCTGATTGTTGTTGTGCTCGTAATCCTTTTGTTCGGGGCAGGCCGCCTCGGCGAGGTGGGAAAGGGCTTGGGAGACGGGATACGAAATTTCAAGAAGGGGATCAGCGGAGACCCCCCTGACGACGACGGCGATGCAGAAGTCAAGCAGCTAAAGGGCAAGAAGGACAAAGCTGCCGAGGGCGACGAGGCCGTCGCCGAAAAGAAAGAGAAGGCGTAGCTAGGACGCCGCTCCAGCCTCGCCGCATTTGTTCGGTCGATAGACCAGTAGCAGGTTATCTCGGGCGCACTGGGACCACTCGGATGCAAAGTGACGTGCTATGCGCCCCAGCGGTGCCAAGCGAAGGGCCGCGAATCTTCCATTCGGCCTGCGGAGCGCTGAGCGTATTTTTTGATGAACATCCGCGTAGCGACAGCGAATCCCGTGAAGGGCGTTAGCGGTGTTGCAGCCGCCCTCTTGGCGCTTACGAAACCTGGCGTCACCCGGCTCGTGATCGCGACGACGCTGTTCGGTGCAGTCCTGGTGCCTGGGCCGCTTGAGTTCGCCCCAGCGCTGTGGACCGTCGCGGGCACACTCCTGGTGGTCGGCTCGGCTAACGCGCTCAACATGGTGCTTGAGCACGACGTCGACGCAAAGATGACGCGCACGCAGGACCGACCTCTCCCTGCCGGGCAGCTGTCGATCGAGGTAGCGCTCGTATTCGGCCTGTGCCTTGGGGCTCTTGGGCTCGGGGTACTCTGGCTGGGGGTGAATGACCTGACGGGGATGCTCGCTGCTCTCGCGCTCATCAGCTACGTGCTGATTTACACTCCAATGAAGGGCATGACGCCCCTCTCGCTACTGGTCGGGTCCATCCCTGGTGCTGCCCCCCCTCTACTCGGCTACACGGGCGTAGCGGGCCACACAAACTTAGAAGCGTGGTCACTCTTCGCGGTCTTGTTCGCTTGGCAGATACCGCATTTTCTCGCGATTTCAGTGTTCCGACAGCACGAGTACCAAGCCGCCGGACTCAAAGTGATGCCGGGTGTCTATGGGATGAAAGCGACCCAGCTCGCGATCGTCGTTTCCTCCTTCGTGCTAGTCGGTGTGACGTCGCTTCCGACTCTCGCTGGCTTGGGAGGCCCGCTTTACAATGCTGTCGCGGCCTTCTCAGGTTTGGGGTTCGCTCTCTGGGCCCTCTGTGGTCGCGGGTGGCTCAAGCGCCGTGTCAAAGCCTACGCACTGCCGAACGCTGAGCCCGAGCTCTTGGAGCGCTGGGCGAGAATTACGTTCTTTGCGTCGATGCCGTACCTGGTGTTGTTGTTCGCTGCGCTGATCGCGAGTGTGTAGCTAGGCGCCAGTGCTTCTGCTGTTTGCTGCCGCGCAGGCTGAACGCTGCAGCGTTTGCTGTTTCTGGGAAAAGGCGCAGTGGCGAAGCGCAGTCTGCGCCACATGAGCACGGACCCGCCTGCGTTCACCGAACTGGGAGCAACTAATCGCGAAGAGGCCGCTTACGACTGTTCCGGGGTGTGGGAATCAGCGGTCCGGGATGACCCAGGGATCGGCAGCTGGGCGACCAACGCGGCCCCAAGCAAGAACAGCGCGCCCAAGGGAACGTCCAGGCTAGCGCGTCCCAAAACGGCTAACGCTGCGACCAGGAGCAGTTCGGCTCGTCGAGCGCGGGCCACCAGCGCGATCGCAGCGGCACCTAAGGCGCTGATTTCTACGGAGCGTATGAGCCACGACGGAAGCCATGGATCAGGATGAGACCCCAGTTGCTGAAGTGTGTCCCGAAGCAGCCGCTGCCAGGTGTCGGTCTGGTCAGCGGCAAGCGCCAACGCGGGGGCGCAGACCACCACGACCGCTGAGGCGGCGCGTAGCCAGGGAGCTGCGGGGGTCAATAGCCACAAGAAGCAGCATGTGAGGCAGGCGAATTCGAACGCAAAGCCCGCGGTTGCTATCAGCTGAGCTGCGTTGAAGAGGCTCGCGTCAGCGTGGTCGCTGGCAGTGAACGCGATGAAGCGGGCGAGGGAATGTAGGCCGGCGCTGAAGGCCGTGGCCAAGAGCATTAGACCGATAGCCCGCCGCTCAGTGTCGCGCAGACTCGAAATAGCGGCCCAACCGAGCGCACCGAGTACGCTGACGGCGACCACCCCGATCACCTCAGGTGAAAGGCGCGCTTGAGTCAGAGACGCGACCACCGCCAAACCGCTCGCGGCTACGGTCGCGAGCGCGCTGAGTATCCGCAGCCCCAAGGCCCCCCGCTTCAGCGCTAGCAGCAGAAGCGCGAGCCGTCCGCATAAGAGCACCAGCAGCATGGCTGCCAATTGGGACACGTGCGCACCGGCGAGTTGGACCCAGGCAATTAGGCGATCGATGCCAGCGGCGGTTCCCGGGAGCGCCTGGGAAAGCCCCCGGCCCACGACGACCGCTGCCAACGCGAGGGCCATGAGTACGCGCGGATAGGGCACGGCACCAGCCAGGTGGTGTACACTAGGCTCCGCCGATGTGCCTCCGATGGCCCCGGTGTCTGGATTCGCTCGGTCCTCCAATTCCAGCTTCTCTTAGCCTGGCTGGTGGGTCGCAGGCTAGATATGCCTCCAAGAAACGGCGTTCAGCCTTCCTGCGTACCGCGGGCGCCATCACGAAGCGGCGGCGTGTTGGCGCCGTGTTCCTCTTCGATGGGGGGAGATGGCCGGGGAGGTTCATCAATCGGAGCGGGGCTTGGTGCGACCCGCAGGATGAACGGACGAGCTGAGAAGGTGGAGCATGCGTAGTTGGGGTCCCGGTGGAATTCCCAGTGCAAGTAGACGCGCCCGTCCGGCGACACGATCTCCCTCGGCGGGGCACCGAAGGGTGATGAGGCCTGGATGGCTTCTAGCGCGCCCACGTCAAACGCCGTAGCTCCGCTTGCTCGGGTGATCCCCATTCGTACAACTCGCCCATCTTCCGCGCTCAGCACGATTTCTACGTGCGTTCGCATGTCGGGGCGGTTCAGCGGGTGGTCCGCCGGTAGGCTGTCCAACGAGCCCAGGAAGTCATGAGCGTACTCTGGGTGAAGCCGATTGTGGATATGGTTCAGGTAGCGAGCGAATGGCTTAGCGGCGGTGTTCAGTGCTGTTTGGTTGCCGGGCTGAACAGACGCGACGTAGTTCTCAATCGCGGAACGCCAACGTTCCAGGCCAACTGCTTTGAAAGAGCCCCGGTGCTTGCTTCTGCGCCGTTCACCGTCTGCGACGCGTTCCCTGCGTAGCTGCTCACTCCCGATCGACTCCATCGCGCTCAGTGGGGTGAGGTTGGGGTCGAGGCCGCCCGGGGTTGTTCGCAGCGTGCCCAACCCGGAAGCCAACGAGCGGTTCTTTGTCGCTCGACGGACTTGAGCTTGTTGTCTGATCGCTTTTCTCGCCTGCTGGGCTCGTTGGGCCTCGTGTTCGACGTCAGCGCTGGTCTGGCCGTCGGGGGCAGTGAGCAGTCGCGGCGACGCTTCGAGCTCCGGCCGTGCGAGGCGGGCGGTCTGGCCCAGTGAGGCCGGTCTAGGCTGCTTCGCAGATTCGGGCGGAGTCCGCGGCGCAGCTTCGCCAAAAACCGCGCGCGCGGGATCACTCTTGGCCTGAGCCCGCTCGGCTTCGGCCTTGTCGACCCCGTCCTCTTTGGACTCCGAGGGAGCCATTTCCGGATCACCTGGCGTATCTTGGGACTGAGCGAGTTCGCTGACGTCTGAGCTTCCGAGCTCATCGCTCGCACCCTGGTGGTCGGCTTCTAACGCTGCCTGGGCTTCGTTCTGGTCGGTGGAAGTGAGACGCGCCTGAGTCTGTTCTTTGACCCGATTGTTGTGTTCCCCGATGAACTCCGCGTTGGGATTTTCCAGCTGGTTCTTGTCTTCGATGGGCTGCTCGACGGCCACGCGCCGATCGAGTTCGAGCGGCTGCGCAGGCACAGCGAGCGCCTTTGCAGGCGTCGCCACCTTTTCGGGCTTCTTGGGCTCGACGGGTGCAGGTGGGATGAGCTTCTGAGTGGATGGGTTCGCCTTTTCCGTCACGACGGGCTCCTGAGTGGGCT
>JBDKJZ010000451.1:0-4964 GCA_039796375.1 Pseudomonadota bacterium | reverse complement strand
GACAGGTCATCGCCTACGACGGTCAGGGAGCGGCATTCATGCTGGACCGCGGTGGTCGTTACCTCGGAGTGGCAGACGGCGCATTTCGTGGAGCGCTCCGCTCGCCTTGCGGCCTTGCGTATGCCGACCACTGGACGGCTGTAGTGAACACACGTCACGGATTGGTGCTTCTTGGACCCGCGCTCTCGGACGGGGTCGCCAGCCATCGCATCGTGGGCTGCAGCGGCGCGCGAGCGGCATGCCTCGGACGAGTCCAAGAACAGCTGGTCGCGTGGACCACACTCTCAGAATTGGGCAACGAGACCCAGATCATCGAGATCGATGTGGAGACCCGCGCAGCGGCCTGCGTCTTCCGACTGCCTAGAGCCCCCAACCACGAGGAGGTCGTTATTTCCGCCGTAGCTTGGGACGCTCCCTCACGCACATTGCTCGTCACCAGCAGCTCCGGCTTCTTCGCTCTGAAGCGCCTCGAGGGTTAAAGCCGCTTAAGGCTTGGCGGGAGTGAGCAGTTTTTCTGCGGCCTCGCGGTACGCCGACTGGATCAGCGCATCTTGGGGTCTGAGCCTCAACGCCACCGCCAGGTGTCGCTCCGCAGCCCGTGGGTCCTGGACGCTCTCTAGGCTGTATTTCGCCGCCGCGAGCAGCCAGCGACTCGCGGCGTGTGCGTCGACCTCCGGGGTAAGCTCGACCGCATCCCGCAGGCGAGCGTACGCGAGCGTAGCCCCAGCTAGGTCGCCAATCCGTTCTCGCCATGCGGCCTCCAAGGCCCGCGCCTCGACCGACAACCCCCCCGCGGCGCCAACCTGCCGGACACGGTGAATCGCTTGCGGGAGATCCCGATAGTGAGTCGCCAGCAGCTTGGCCAGGCCCAGACAGGCTTTCGACCGTACCAACTCGTCGTCACCCGCAAGCTCGATACTGCGACCGAGCAGAACCGCAGCGCGCTCCGGTTTGGACGTTGAGAGCAGAGCCAAGGCCAAGCCCAAGGTCGCTGAGGCGTCCTTCGGCAGGTAGCGCAAGGCGCGCTCGAACAACCTGCCGGCGGGCTGCACATATCCGTGCTTCTGGAGCATCTCTGCAGACTGCACCAGGCGCCGATGTCGCTCATGGCTGCCTTGCGCTGCTGCTTCCAGGTGCTCGGCGTCGGACAGCGCGCCGTTCACGTCGCCGGCGAGCACACGCAGTCCGAAGCGTGCAAAGCGAGCGGGCTCATTGGCAGGGCTGGCGGCGATCGCCTGATCGAGCGCCTGCGTCTTGACTCGGGGGTCGGGCATGAGCTCAGCCAGGTGCAGCCATACCATCGCTCGCAGGGGGGCATAGAGCTCACGCTCCACCAGCCGAGAGACGGCGAGCTGCGCCCCCTCGTAGTCTCCCACGCCCGCGAGCAGCTCGGCTCCCACCAAGCCAAAGGCCGTCGCCGGCAGTGACTCCACCAGGAGCCCCAGCGCGGCCTCAACTCGCTCAGCGTGAGCGGTGTCAATCGCCGCGACCATCTGGCACACCTCTGGGTGGCGAGGCGCGCGCTCCAGCGCGTGAAGATATGCTGAGCGCGCGTCATCGAGCCTGCCCGCAAACAGCGCTTCGTCCGCAGTCCGGGTGAGCAACGCCAGCTCTAGAAAACGAACAGTGGGTTCAGGCAGCGCGTGGGGGACAGCGCCCCGCCGCACCGTCACAGCGCAGAGATCTTCGCGGTACTCGAAGTCGCCGAGTCGCAGATCGGCGCAGTGGGGCGTTCTAAACCCAACCGGGGGGAGCAGCGCGCGCACGACCGCGTTGCCCAGCGGCTCAAGCTCGATCACTCGCCCCGCCCGGCGCCCGAAGCGACCGAGCGCGGTGTCCACGATGGACAACGCGTGGACGAGCGCTGGCCCCTCGAAACCCGCGCCCCTCACCTCGCCGACCACCCAGCGCGGCCGATCGTCCACTGGAGCCCAGAGGAGCTCAAAGGCCAGCGTTCCAAGCTGAGCGTGCACGCCGATCCCGAGACCACACGGCACCAACCAAATCTGCGGCGGCTCTCTCAGCCCCCCCAAAATCCCGCGAATCTGCGTGTTCAGCCAGGCGGCAAGGCTCTCCAACTCCACACCCAAAGTCAGCCGCTCAAGACGGCCACGTCGATTGCGGAAGGCGCGAACCCCACCCGACAAGTCCACCGGAAAACTCAGCTCGGGAATCGACCACGACAGCTCGAAGACTTGCAGCGGCCCGAGCGGTAGGGG
This sequence comes from Pseudomonadota bacterium, assembly GCA_039796375.1. Taxonomy (GTDB): domain Bacteria; phylum Myxococcota_A; class Polyangia; order Polyangiales; family Polyangiaceae; genus SZUA-265. The sequence continues at coordinate 2,745 of JBDKJZ010000451.1, read as the reverse complement.
TTCGTAAAGCTCAATACCGAGCCCACCCTGCGCCGCCGTGAGTCGCAGCGGCATGCGGGTTTCTTCCTTGGCGCCGTCGCCGGCACGCCCACGCTGGCGGGGCTTGGCAAGAGGCCTGGGCGCGGAAGTGGACACTGGAGGGTCAGCCTATCAGCGCCTGCCCGCAGAGACGAAAATATGTGCGGACTTGTCTGCCCCCCGATCCCGCTGAGCGCCCCTTCTAACGCGCCTTCGGGAACAGGGTCCACACCTCCGGCCGCGTAACCGGGGCGCTCCCCTCTTGCGTATTTTGTGGGGGTCCCAGCACGACGCAGAACGTAGCCCCCCCACCCTCTGTGTCGGTCACCGCGATCGACCAGCCGTGGTCATCGACGATACGCTTGACTACCGCAAGTCCGATCCCTGTGCCCTGAGAGCGCGTCGTGAAGAACGCATCAAACAGCTGGCCCTTGTCCTCCGTACCTATGCCATCACCCCGATCGACGACTGAGACGCGGACAGTCTCTCGGTCAATCGCTGCCTCGACAATGACCTCCCCCCCGGAACGCGTCGCCTGCACCGCGTTGCGAACCAAGTTCCACAGCATCTGACGGAGCATCCCGGCGTCCGCCAGGACGCACAGGGCCTCCGGCCCGACATAACGCACAACCACGTCGCCCGCAGACCGCCCTGAGTGTCCAGCCAGGCTCACCACGTCGAGGCAGATCCGCGTCAGGTTCACCACCTCGACTTGGGGCGTCTTGGGTTTGGCCAGATTCAGCATGTCCGTGACCAGATCGTTCAGTCGCGCCGCCTCGCGGTCGACAATCTCGCACAGTTGCTGGTCCTCTTCACTGAGTTCAGGCGCCACGCGGAGCAGACGGATCGAGCCAGAGATCGACCCGAGGGGGTTTCTGATTTCATGGGCTAGCCCCGCCGCCAACCTGCCCAGCTCGGCTTCGCGCTGCGCTTGGCTCAGCTGAAGCTCCGCATGCACCAGACGCCCACCCGCGAGCCGCAAACGCTCAGCCAAGTTGCCCGCGAGCAGCGCAACAACGACCAGGACCAGGCCATTCACCACGACGCTGTACAGGACCTCCTCTCGCGTACTCAGGTAAGCCGCAAGAGGTTGATCGGGTGGCGGTTGAATCCAGCCTTGGGTCAAGGCAGCGACGAGCGCCAAGAAGCTCACGGCAGCGCTCAGCGCAGCGATCGCCGCACCCCGAAAGCCCCCGAGCGCCGCGCCAAATAGACAGCTCAATCCATAGAAGCTCGTCGCGCCGCTGCTGATACCGCCGGACAGGTAAACCACCACCGTCCAAATCACTTGATCGAGCACGAGTTGGACGGTCACGAGCGCCCTCAGCCCGCGCCGCTGTCGCAAGAACACCCCGTAGACTGCGCTTAGAGCGAAAGCGCACCCAATGGTAGCGAGCGCCACTTGGACGGTGAAGGACGTCAGGCGCCAGGGGTCACGTAGCTGGACGGTAACGATGATGCCAAGCAGCAGCGTCAGCAAGGCAAGCCTGGCGCCCATCGTCCAAATCAGACGGCGCGCTAGGGGCGGCCCAGCCCACGATTTAGGGACGACTCCCATGACTTTCAGCTGCCGTCCACGGACTCGTGAATCAATCCGCCTTGATATTCCCTGCCAACGAGAAGATCGGCAAATACATCGAAATGAGCACCACGCCCACCATGCCACCGATCCCGACCATCATGATTGGCTCGAGCATCGACGTGAGCGACGCCACGGCGATATCCGTCTCCTCCTCGTAGAAGTCGGCGATCTTGTTCAACATCTGATCGAGCGCGCCGGTCTGTTCACCGACTCCGATCATCTGCACCACCATATCTGGGAACACCTTAGCCTCGATGAGGGGCTCGGCCATGTTGCTTCCTTCGCTGATGCGCTTGCGCACGAAGAGGATCCCCTCTTCAATGATCACGTTTCCGGAAGTGCGCGCGCAGATATCCAGAGCATCAAGGATCGGCACACCCGACTGTAGCAGCGTGCCCAGCGTCCGCGTGAAGCGCGCGACGGAGATCTTCTTTAAGACAGGCCCCATCACAGGCAGCTTCAAGAGCACGATGTGAAGCGCTCGCTTGCCCTTGGGCTGCTTGGTTGCATAGCTGAACGCCCCGCCGAACAACAACGCTAAGACGACGATCGCCGGAAGCCACGTCACGAATCCGTTGGAGAGCGCCACCATGAACCGGGTGATCGCGGGCAGCTTGTCTGCGCCGCCACCAAACTCCGCAAACATGTTCTCGAAGGCGGGGATCACGAAGGTCAGCATCACCGCCATCACGCCGATCGCGATAAAGAACACCGTGATTGGGTAACCCAATGCACCGCGGATTTGTCGGGTCAGCTTTTGACGCTTCTCCAAGTAGATGGAGAGGCGGTTCATGATCGAGTCCAAGATACCGCCCGCTTCACCAGCCTGGACCAGGTTCACGAACAGCTCGTCGAACACCTTCGGGTGTCTCCTGAGCGCGTCGCTGAAGGACGAGCCTTGTTCGACCGCCCCCTTTACGTCACGGAGCACCCCCGCGAAGATCTGGTTCGGCTGCTGGCTCGCGAGGATCTCTAGGCACTGCACCAACGGCAAGCCCGCGTCAATCATCGTGGCGAAGAGCCGCGTGAACGTCACCAGGTCTTTGATTTTGACGCCAGAGCCGAACTGCAACCCTTTGAACTCGCGCTTCTTCTTCTTGATGCTCGTCGGGTTGAGGTTCTGTTGCTTGAGGCGATTGTGGACA
>JBDKJZ010000450.1:0-5002 GCA_039796375.1 Pseudomonadota bacterium | reverse complement strand
CTTACAAATTGACTCCCCGGGGCACTGCGCTTTCGCAACGCACCCGACGCAACTGTATTGGCCCCCTCCCAGCCCGCCACTCGGAATCGTCCCCGCGGGCTGCCTCCCCCTCGTCCCGGACGGGCTTGCTTCGCAATCCCGCGCGGTCGTGGGAGGGTCTACGGAGTAAGTACAATAGGTTGGCGTAAGGCAACCGGCGCTGGTCGTGGGGCTACAGGGAGCGCAGTGGCCCGTGACGGCGTCGCAGTAGGGAGCGTCTTGCAGGCAGTCGGCGTCGTCGAGGCAGCAATACTCAGCGCTGCCCTGTCGGGGTGTGCCCCCATCCGCCTGTGTGTTGTTATTCGCAGACGGCACACCGGGGCTCCCCGCGTCGCGACCTGCGGCCGTGGTCGATGGGGTGACGGGGACGGTTCCTGCACCCCCATGCGCTGACTCTGCGTGGCAGGTCGCAGTGACCTCGCAGTTGTCCGTGTCAGCGCAGCATGTTAGCGTTGGAAGCACGAGTGTCGTGAGTGCCGCGCAGAGCAAACGAGCGAGAGCGACGCGAAAAGTTGGCTTCCCGCTGCAGCCAGCAGCCGGACCTCGCCGAAGAGCGCACGCTCCCCGCCGCGGCCGCGCGGTAACAGCCGAGGCTATAGCTGAAGCATCGCAAGCCGCGTCATGCAGCCTGCGCTTGTGGGGCCCAGCTCCGGCTGCTGACTGCAGCGGAAAGGCCCCGCTATGTCGCTTCGCTCTCATTCGTCCCACCCTCACTCGTTGGCTCTCAAACCCTTACACGCTGCACGCGCTAGTGAGCTGCAGGCTCGGGCGCGGCGTATGCGCTTTGCGCCAACGGAGTCCGAGTGGGTGTTTTGGCAACTGGTTCGCTCGCGCCGGTGCCGGGTGCTGTTTCGGCGGCAGCAGGTCGTTGCTGGGTGTCGCATCGTAGACTTCCTCGCTCCGTCGCTGCGGCTCGTCGTGGAGGTGGACGGGGGCTATCACCAGCGCACCCAGCAGGGAGACCGCGCGCGGGATAAGCAGCTGCGCGCAGCAGGGTATACCGTGCTGCGGGTGACTGCGGAGCTTGTGCTGACTCAGCCGGTCGAGGTGCGGCGGCTGCTGCTTGAGGCGGTGCAGGGTGTACAAGGGTAACGTTGTTAGTGGCAATAGGGTTGAAGTTCGTCACAGGTGCGTGTGGCTATACACTCCGAGCTTCCTGAGCACGAATACGTACATTTGTTCGTGACTCCGCCGACGGTTTTGCACAAGCCCCCTTCGCCCCCGCCGCAGTCGGCGGCAACGGTGCAGGATTTGTTTCCGATGAGGTCGCTAACCGCTTCGCAGGTGACAGAGGTTTCAGGTTTCAAACCGCCGTTTTGGTTGATGCCGCAGTAGCTTTCCGAGGAAGCGGTGGACAGACTCACAGCGTCAAAGGGTATCGTATACGGTTCCGCGCACGTTGTCGCGACCCTGCGCAAACAATACGCCTTCGGTCTCGCTACCCCCTTATACGTCATGGGCACGCAGCGGGCGTCGGGGTTCACTTTGTCACCGCCGAAACATTCGCTGTCAGCAACGCAGGCTTTGCAGCTGCCGAGCGACCCGCGCGGGGTGGTGGTGCAGGCGCGGGTCTTGGGGTTACAGGAGTTACTTCCGCAGGCGGTTTCGTTCGCGGGGGAGCAGGCGACACACTCGGTGGCGTCGCAGACGCCCTTGCCGGAGAGGTGGCTGCAGTCGGGACTACTGCCGCAGCCGGTACACTCGTTTTGAGCGTTGCATTTGGAGGCGCTTGGGTTTGTGCAGTCGGCGTTGCTGCGGCAAGTGACACAGAAATTCGCTTCGCAGAAGGGGCCGCTTGGGTTGCCGTTGCAGTCGGTGTTGCCGGCGCATTCGACGCATTGGTTTTGAGCCGGGGTCGCGCCGGAAAGACAGATGGGGGCGCTGCCGCTGCAGCCTCGGCCCGTGGCGGAAACGCAGGGTAGGCAAGTGTTGCTCTCGCAGACACCTGCCGGACAGTCGGCGTCGGCGCGGCACTCGACGCATTCGTTCGAGGCGGAGGTGGCGCCGGGTTTACACTTGGGGGTAGCGCCGCTGCAGCCCTCGTGGGTGGAAGGGTCGCAGGTTGAGCAGGCGTTGTCGGGGAGACAGACTTTCGCGTTTGGGTCAGGGCAGTCGGCTCCGCTTAAACACGCCACGCATTCGTTCGCGGCGGGTGTCGCGCCGGGTTTACACTTGGGGGTGTCGCCGCTGCAACCGGTGTGCCCTAGCGGCTCGCAGCGTAGGCACTCGCTGTCCTTGCAAATTGACTCCCCGGGGCACTGCGCTTTTGCAACGCACCCGACGCAACTGTTGTCACTCGGGGTCACGCCGGGGCGGCAGGTGAGGCTCGCTGCACAGCCAAGGTTTCCGGAGGTCACGCACGGCACGCACACGCGGCCGTCGCACACCGGCTTCTCACTAGCGCAGTCGGCATGTTCGACGCACGCAACGCACGCCCCCGCGGGGACATCACAGACGTCGTTGCCGCATTGGGCGTCGTTGGTGCACGCCGCGGCGCCCCCGAGTCCTCCGTCAGGGTTGCCAGAATTGCCCCCTTGAGGTGTCCCCGCGTCTAGTGGTGCCCCGCCCGCGCCTGGGTTAACCGAGGCATCTTTGTCTCTCCCCCCGGAGCCGCCGCCTGACATGCCGCCCCTTCCGTCAGTGAGACACGTGCCTGTCTCTTCGCAGGGGAGTTTTGGTGAGCACGCGGCGATCGTTGCGACCGTGCTCGTGATCAAGGCGACGAGGGTGGGTTCTAGTGACCAGGCGAAACGCATGGGGCTCCCATATCAGCGGTTAGAAGGTGCCGGACCAGTTGAGGTGGAATTCGTCCGAAGAGGCAAAAGCTTCGAGCTGAGCTGCAGGCGGCGTAGTCCAGAAATACCAAAGGAGCCCGCTGCCCACCGCGCTGACGCCGGCACCTAGGGCGAGCCACTGGGCAGTCGCCAGCTTGTCCTGACGGAGAACACGCAAGTGATTGGCTTTGACGCACGCGTCATCACCCGGTGTTTGGGTGCATTGCGTCGGGGCGAGGTCCAATCGGTTGAGGCTGTCGCGGTCGCTTCCGGCTGAGACTGCCGACAGGACGCTGCCCGCGGCAAGACCGGCCGTGACACTTCCACCGACCCAAAGCACCCAGTCTTGACGGGTGGCTTCAGGCTTGGACGGAGGGGGCAACTTGGGCTCAGGGACTAGCCTGAACTTGAGCTCCTTGACCTCGCCGGCGTCCGCCAATAGCTCCAGGTGATCGGTCACGTAGCCGCTGGCGCCCACCTCTATCGAGAGTTGACCCGGGGTCGTGAATGTGGGGCGCTCCGTCAACTCGCCATTGATGACCACCTCGGCGTGTGTGGGGGTCACTTCGAATCTCAGCTCCACCACGTGCCGGCGTGCAGCGTCTAGGCCCTCGTTGATCGCCTCGGCGTACGCCACTTCCCCAGTGATGGGCAGGTTGCTCTTCGCGTAGGCATAGTGGCGGGCCGCCTCCGCGAACTTCCCCCAAGAAGACTCGATGTCCGCCATGGCCATAGCGACATCGAAAGAGGGCTTGGTTTTCCACAGCTCTTCAAAAATGGAGTACGCGGCGTGAAGCTCGTTACGCTCCATCAGCGTTGCGGCTTCTTCATAGCGAGCCACGGCGGAGCTAGGCTTGTCGCCAGCGTGGGTCACTGCGGGACAGCTCAGGCATCCAAACAGCAGCACGAGTGAACCTACCCTACGGAGCTGGCGGCTTGACAGGTTCGCTGCCCAAGCGAACGCGGGGCACCCGAGCGCGAAACCCGTCGACTTTGGGTGCGACCGCGACTGGGGTTCGCGCCGTTTCTGCCACGGGCTTCGACCCCTCTGAAGGTCCGGGTGAGCGTGTGCTGGGCTGGGCGGGCGCATCGGGAGGCAATTCCGTGGGAGAAACGCGGGGGGGCATCTCAGCACGGGGCTGGCTCCCCGCCAAGCCCTGTGGGTTCTTGGGGACCTGGTGGGATATCGCTGGGCCGGCAGTCCGCAGCTGGGAGTTCTGCAGAAGAACCTCTGGGTCGGGAGGGGCCGGCGTGGCCGCAAGGGAGAGAGCTGTCGCGATAGCCGGTGGCGGCGCAGGTGCGGCGTGAGGCGCGCTCTTAGACAGTGCTGAGGGTGGCTGCGCGATGGCCCGGCTTTCGCTCGCTCCGAAGAGCGCACGAAAGTCCGTCTTGTAGATAACGAGCAGGAGCGTGCAGCCGAATGCGAGCTTACCGAACAGCTTGGTTTGAGTGCCGACGCGATCGTACCAGCGATCGCGCTGTACTGTCTGAAGCCGAAATGCTGTGACCGGACCTTCCAGCGTGATCGATCGCGCTTCGCCCGTCGTCTCATTCCACGAGGAAAGCGTCCGCGGCTCCGGGGCAGCCACTTCCAACGGCTTGGCGGCTCTGAAGGGCGCGGGTGCGGGGGCGTTGCTCATTCGACCCACAGCTTTCGCTTGGTAGGTAGAGCGACGGCGGGTGCGGCCTGGAGCTCCTCGTAGTTTGGCGGCGGCTTGTCCCAGTCAGGAACCGCGAGCTCCTGAGAATCGGTGCGTGACACGGCACGCGCCGGCGGTTGCGCGAGCGCGCTCACCTGCAACCCTCGGTTCGATTCGGTGCTGCTCTGGGGTGGTGGTGGACGCACCGGCGCGAATGCGGTCGCTCTCGCTTGGGTCCCGTTTCGTTCGGGCGAGACTGTAGGCGTCGGGGCAACAACGGTCGGAGTGACCGGGCTCACCGGTGACACGACTTCGGGCGCCAACTCCGCGCTCGCGGTGGGTAGCTGGGGTGCTCTTATGGCGGGTCGCTGGGGTGCTGCGGTACGCGCTTCACCCGCGTGGCTCTGGCTGTCTTGGTGCTGAGTCGACATGCCAAAATACAGCGCGTACCCGGCTGCCGCTACGCCCAGTGCTGTACGCACTGCAGCGGTTCGATAACGTTTCGAGCGGTCGAGTGCGGAGAGTGACCGAGTCAGGTAGGCAACTGTG